>JAYVLW010000401.1:0-7718 GCA_043759315.1 Myxococcales bacterium | reverse complement strand
ATCTCGACGTCGTTCTGGGTGCGAACGACGCGCTGGTCGAGCAGGTTCGAGCCGCTCAGCTTGAGCCGCACGTCGCGCGGCAGCGGCTGGCTCACGGCGAGATCGACCCGGTGGAACGGCTCCTCGTAGACGCTTCCGGCGCCACCCGTGCCGACCTCCTCGATCCTGCGCCCGAACGAGTTGTAGAGCAGGTCGACGCGGGTCTTGGTCCGCTTCGACTCGTAGCCGAGACCGAGGTTCGCGACGTACGGCGACTGGCCCTGGAGCGTGCGGGTGATGCCGTTGACCTGGAGGCGCGAGCCGATCAGGCTGAGGTTGCCGCCGACCGAGAACTCGTCGAGCGCGTCGGTCAAGCGGCCGAGCGAGACGCGCGCCTCGAGCTCGAGGCCGTAGCTGTTCGCGCTGGTCGCATTCGCGAACCCGACGTTCTGTCCATCACCGGCATCCTCGACCGTGCGCTCGATCGGATCCACGAAGTGCTTCGCGAACACGCTCGCGGCGAGGACCTCGCTGTCGCCGAGGTACTTCTCGAACCGCAGGTCGCCGTTGTGGACCTTGGTCTGCTGGAGATCCGGGTTGCCACCGATCGCACGTCGGCGGATGTAGTCGTAGTAGAGGGCGGGCGCGATCTCGCGGAAGTTGGGGCGCGCCACGGTCATGCCGTAGGCCGCGCGCAGGTACATGCTGTCGGGCAGCGTATAGACCGCGTTCAGCGCCGGGAGGACATCGTTGTCGCTCTGGGTCGTACGCGGCTTCTTCGGGGCCATCAGGTCGATCTTCGACTCGAGGCCGACGTCGAGCCGCGAGGCTTCGAACCGCGCGCCGCCGACGATGCGGAGGTTCTTGGTCGGGTTGACGTCGCCCATCGCGTACGCGGCGCCGACCGTGCGGTTCGCCATGTAGCCGTCGGTCGGCTGTGTGGCCTCGTACATCCCCATCGCCGTGCCCGCGCCGGTCGGCGAGAACGCGTCATTGGGGTCCGCGTAGACCGAGTCGCCCATGACGTCGAAGTGAAACCGGCGCTGCTGGTACGCGCGGTCACTGCGCTGGATCGACGAACCGATCTTGAGCTTCACCGCCTCGTACGGGAGGCGCACGGCGGCACCACCGCCGACCGTGGTATCCGAGAGCTCGCCGAACAGACGCTCGGCCGCGCCGACGCTGTTGCTGATCGCGAAGCGGCCGTCCGTCGTCTGCGTGCGGAGCAGGTCGCGCGTATCGGGCTCGTGCTGCTGGACGCGCGACACATTGCCCTGCCACTCGAAGATCACCTTCGGCGCGAGGCGATGCTCGCCGGTGAGCTGTGTGAACAGCAGCTCCCGCTGCAGGAACTGGAGGCGAGTGCGGTCGACGATCGAGCTGTTGTTCTCGGTGCCGGTGACCTGACTCGCCGAGATGTCGGTCGAGTGAGAGTAGAGGTTGAACAGATCGATCTTGTGTCCGCTCTTCGGCGTCCATCCACCCGAGGCGATTCCGCTGAGGCTCGCCTGCTCGGTGCCCATCTCGTCGTCGAGCTGCATCACGGACGGGACACGATTTCCTTCGGCGTCCATGCTGCCGACCCTGGCGATGTGCGAGCGCCGGTGCGTGTAGCCGTGGCCGTAGCTCAGGCTGCCGAAGTAGCCCACGCGCTGACCGCCCGGCTTCGCCGTATCGCCGATGCTCGTCGACAGGCTGAGGTTCGGTCCCACGGTCCCGTGCTCGACTCCCCAGTTGTTCCTGAACGACGCGGTCTGTGCGTTCCGCTGTTCCGGGGGCAGCGAGAAGTCACCGGCGAGCTTGGTGCTCGAGATCGTGGTCGGCAGAGCGCGATCGCCATCGTCGAAGCCCAGCAGGTCCAGGCTGCCGCCGTTCTGTCCGTTCTGGGCGCGGAACGAGCTCAGCGTGTTGTTCGCGACGCCGACCTTCGCCTTGAACGTGAACTTCGTCGGATAGCTGCGCGTCTCGATCCCGAGCGCACCGCCGGCGAAGCTCGCGGGGAGGTCCGGCGAGAACGTCTTGCTGACGGTGAGGTTCGTGATCAGCGCGGACGGGAACAGATCGAGCGGGGCCGCCGGCACGTCCGGGTCCGGGCTCGGCAACGGGATGCCGTTGAGCAGCGTGAGCGAGTAACGGCCGCCGAGGCCGCGGATCACGATGTAGCGGTTGTCCTGGATGGTGGCCGCGACCATGCGCTTCGCGGCGTCTGATGCATTGCTGTCCGGAGACCGCGAGATCTGTTCGGCGCTGACCGCATCGCTCACCGTGGCTGCGGCGCGGCGCTCGGCGAGCACCGCGGAGGCCTTGCGCGTGTCGATCGTGTCGTAGACCTCGATCGTCTCCTCTGCGCCCTTCTGGGCGACGAGCTCGAGCGGAACATCGAGCGCGTACACCTTGTCGGCGGCCACGACGACGGTGCGCGCCTGCTCGACATACTCGGGCGTCGAGAGCTGGATCGTATACGTGCCGGGCGGCAGGTCGAGCGTGAACGTGCCGTCGAGCTCGGTGGCGATCGTCTGATCGCCCTGAGTGCCGCCCTTGATGATCAGCGTCGCGGCGGGAAGGCCTTCACTGGTCGCCTTGTCGGTGATCCGGCCCTTGACGGTGCCGTGCGGCTGATGCGGCGGCTCCGCGGGGGGAGCTTCCGCGGGGGGAGCTTCCGCGGGCGGGGCCTCTGCGGGCGGGGCCTCCGCGGGTGCGGCTTCCGCGGGTGCGGCTTCCGCGGGCGGCGCTTCCGCGGGTGGAGCGTCCGGCTCGGCCGGAGGTGGAGTGGCCGGGGGATCGTCGGCGTACGCGGTGGTACCGCCGGCGATGAGGATCGACACCAGCAGGCCGGAACGAAGCTGATGGAAGCGGCTCATGTGGCGGCACCATACGGAGCGATCATGTCGGCGCTGCGCTCGCTGCGTGACCGGAGAGCAACAACGAACGCGGTGATCTACACGCTTGACGTCACTTCGCTCTCTCGGTGACGAACGCGTCGCGTCTGTTCCACTGTGAAGTGACGACGGCCCTCGATTGCCGGGGGCTGCCGACCTCGCGTAGGTTCCAACGATGCGAACGTGCGACTCCTACGCCGAGATGTCGAAGTGCGAAGAGGCCGCGAAGAAGATGTAGGTGATCGCTACGGGCCCTTGCCGGTTCGCACCTCGGTGGGTGCGTCGTGAAGCCGCTCCATGAGCTTCCGCTCGCGGCGGATCGGTAGCCAGTCGTAGATCAACGCCTCGACCGGTCGCCACATCACCACCCAGCTGAGGATCGCGAGGCCTTCCCGGAGCGCGCGGATCACCCCGGTCTCGGCGGGCGCGAGCAGCTCGGAGATCGAGAGCAGCACGACGAGCAGCGCGAGCCCGAGCACCAGAGCGAGCTGACCTATCCGGCGCTGCCGCCGCCCCCGCCGCTCGAGCCGTGCAAGCTCGTACATGAAGTGCGCGCGGTACCCGGTCTGGACCTCGTCGGGCACGCAGGGCTGAGCGATCCAGAACACGACCTTGACCGGCCCGAGCGAGGCCAGGTCCTCGGCGGCGGCGACCAGGTACTCGACGAGATCCGGGTCGAGATCGCGCTCGCGGAACGGCGCGGGGTCCCGGTTGTCGAACAGCTGGTCCACGGTGTTGAGGCGCACGTCGATGCAATGCGCTCCGTCTTCCCGCCGGTACCGGTGATGCTCCGCCATGTCCAAGTGTGGCCGAGTCGAGACGGTCTCGTCACATCCGTGTGGTCGATTCGGCGGATGCGCTGGATCGCGATCGCCGTGCTTGCCGCAGGGTGTGCCGACGCACTCCCGAGCGAACGTGAACAGCGCGTGATCGACGCGCTTGCCGATGACAACTACGTGTGGAGCCTGCGCGATCCCGAACTGGTGGCACGCAAGCTGACGAAGATGCAGCGCGGCCCGTACGAGTGGCTGCGCGGCACGGCCTCGCTGTACTGGAGAGATCTCACGGAGCTCGGCGACCGTACGTCCACGTCGTTCGGCGACGCGGCATCGTCGCGCGTGCTGCTCGTCGGCGACCCACACCCGGAGAACGTCGGCACGTTCCGCGCGGGTGATGGGACGATGATCGTCGACTGGAACGATCTCGACGCCGCAGGATATGGCCCGTTCACGGCCGACGTTCGCCGCCTCGCCGTGGGGCTGATCATCGCGGCAGATACCACGGACGAGACGTTCGCCACGGAGCTCGCGACGCGCGCTCTGCAGGGGTATGTCGCGCAGCTCGCACGGCCGCAGATGCTGATCCGGATCGGCATGCACCCGTTGCTCGACAAGGAGCTGACGAAGGCGCGTGGCCGCGGCGACGATCACTTCGCTCTCGACGAGCTCGCACCCAGCACCGCTGGCTCCCGGTATGTGGCGTTCGGCGACCTCGAGCCGGTGGCGGAGGACGGGGTGTACGAGGACACGTTGGTTCCGGTAGGTGCCGAGGCCGCGTCCTGGATCGATGCTGCGGTCGCGCAGTGGGCGTCGGGGCGAGGCGAGAGCGCGACCGTCAAGTTGCGTGCACGACGGTACGGCGCAGGTGTCGCGAGCTATGCGGCGCTTCGCTACAACGTCGTGCTCGAAGGGCCGACGACCGCGCTCGACGACGACCACGTGATCGAGCTCAAGGAGGAGCGCGACGGCCTCGTGCTCCACGGCGTGCCTCAGCTCGAGGTGGGCGAGTGGGCGTCGCCCGCGGCCCGCGTCGTCGATGCGCAACGGCGGCTACAGTCGCGCCGCGATGCCGACCCGCGGCTCGGCTCCGCGGATCTCGGAGGCCTCAGCCTCAAGGTGCGCGATCGCGAGGCGTACCAGCGCGGCCTCGATCACCTCGATCTCGCCGCACTCGCCGCAGGGAGTGCGAGCAAGCGCGTGCAGCTCCTCGATCTCGCCGAGCTCCTCGGCGGGCTGCTCGCGAGCGCACACGGCAACGCGCGCACTCTCGACGGCCAGCTTGGCAGCGCGGTGATCGCGCCGGTGATCGCGGGTCGCGAGGATGCGTTCGTTGCAGAGCTCGTGAACAGCGCGCGCACCGAGGCGGCTCAGGTGATCGTGGATCACGCGGCGCTGAAAGAGCGCGACCTCGCCGCGCTCGTGATTCCACCCGAGGCTCGATGATCGGGCGCGCCAGTCTCGTGATGCTCGCACTCGTTCGAACCGCGAGTGCGCAGGATGCAGAGCCCGATGTGCCGGCGCCCGAGCGACCGGAGGCCACCGACGCGCCGGCCGCCGTCACGGTGGGCTCGCCCGTCGAACCTCCGGTCGCGGCACGTGCTGTGGCTCCGACCGGGGGGCTCGCGATCGGGGCCTCGGATGCAGAGCCGCCGCCGTTCACGCCATGGCCGACGGCACGGCTCGCGCTGGAGCTCGAGGTGTTCAGCTCCGCGCGGCGCACCATCCAGACCGGCGATGATCTGAGCGAGCTTCGGCTCGATCGCGGCGAGCTCGGCGCCCGCGTCGCGCTCGCTCCGCGTGCCGCGGCCGAGCTGCGGGTCGAGGCCATCCGCTCGGCGGGCGAGGGCGGCACCCTCGGCGTCGACGGTGACTCCACGGTGGTCCGCGTGAAGTACGCGCAGCTCACGGGCTCGTTCGAGGCGGGTCGACTGCGCATCGACGGCGCGCTCGGCTTTGTGCCCGATCCGTGGATCCACATGCTCGAGGACGGTTACTCGCTGCGTCCGCTGTCACGCACGGGGAGCGAGCGCTTCCTCGAGTGGCCCACCGGCGATCTCGCTGTGCAGGCACTTGCGTCCTTCGGCCCGGCGCGACTCTCGGTCGCCGTCGGCAACGGCGAGGGGCTGCGTTATCCGGAGCGCAACAGGGGCAAGACCACGACCGTGGTGCTCGAGGTCGTGCCGATCCACACACGCGAGCTACGGGTCGCGATCGCCGGTGTGGGGCGTGACGGCTCGCTCGGCGCGGCATCGGTGCGCGATCGCCGTCTGGGGGGAGGCGCCATGGTCGTCTCCCCATACGTCCGGGCGGGTGTCGAGGCGGTGCGCGCATGGGGCCTCGGCGATCGCGGTGAGGTCGTGGGCACCGAGCTCGCCGGTTGGGCCGAGGTCTCCCCGAACGCGCGGATCTCGGTTGCCGCGCGCGGCGCGACGCTCGGCGTCATGAACGGTCGCGCGTCGTCGCTCGGCGGCGCCGTCGCGGTCACGCCATGGCTCACCCGGACCGGCGGCCTTCGCGTGTGGCTCGCGCTCGATCGACAGACCACGTCGGGCGCAGCGTCCCCACTTCCGAGCGTGGCAACGGGTGACGCCACGGTCGTCATGCTGATCGCCTCCGCCACCGCCGACTTCCTCGTGGAGCCCATGCCATGAAGCACCTCGTTCTCGTGATGCTCGCCGCGTGCAGCAACGCCGCGGATCCCGCTGTCGATGCGTTCGTCGGCCCGCGGATGAGCGATGGCGCTCTCGACGCGGCACTCGACGCACCACCCGGTACCGCGATGCGGATCCTCGTGCTCAACGAGGTCGCGCCCAGCGAGACGCCCGACTGGTTCGAAGTCGTCAACGCGACGACCGCCGTGGTGCAGCTCGCGGACTTCGCCTACGTCGACCTTGCCGGCGACTTCGCGAAGGCGAAGACGTTCCCGACGATGACGCTCGCGCCGGGGGTGCGCTACGTCCAGAACGTCGACGACGTCACCTCCGGCTTCAAGCTCGCCAGCGACGAGGAGCTGTGGATCTACCGCGTCAGCGATCACGCGCTCTCCGATGGCGTGGACTGGCCCGAGGGCGCAGCGCCCGCCGGCAAGGCGTACGCGCGCTCGCCGGACGTGTTCGGACCGTTCGTCACCGCGGCGCAGACGCGCGGCACCGCGAATCCTTAGGCGCACTTCCACGCTCTGCGTTGACAGACAGTCTACGAGTCCTTAGAACTACGGGCTGGACCGTCATGCCGAAGCTCCGCTTCATCCGTCGTGTTGCTGCCGCTGCTGCGGCGGCGAGCGCGCGCGCGCATGACTACGCCGTCCTCTCGGTGTTCCCGGGACGTCCGTAAGCCGCGGCGAGTCGCTCGCGCCTTGCCGCGTGGTGTCTCACCCATCGCAGGCCCCTGTTCGGGGTCTGCGGAACGCTCACGCATGTCCTCAGGAACCTGTCATGTCTCGAAGAATCGATATCGAACGCATCCGCAACCTCGGCATCATCGCCCACGTCGATGCCGGCAAGACCACGCTCACCGAGCGCGTGCTGTTCCACACCGGCATCATCCACGCGCCCGGCGAGGTCCACCTCGGCACGGCTCACACCGACTCGCACGAGATCGAGCAGAAGCGCGGGATCACGATCCTCGCTGCTGCCGTCGCCTGCGACTGGCTCGGCCACCGCATTCACCTGATCGACACGCCCGGCCACGTCGACTTCACGATCGAAGTCGAGCGATCGCTCCGCGTGCTCGACGGCGCGGTGGTCGTGCTCGATGGTGTGGCCGGCGTGGAGCCGCAGACCGAGACGGTCTGGCGCCAGGCCGATCATCACCGCGTCCCGCGGCTGGTGTTCGTCAACAAGCTGGACCGCACCGGCGCGGACTTCGAGCGTGCCGTCACCGGCGTGGCCACGCGCCTCCGTGCTCGCCCCATCCCGATCACCGTCCCGGTGGTCGAGGACGGCGTGTTCGTGGGCATCGTGGATCTCGTCCACCAGCGCCAGACGCGCTGGACCGGCGAGGGCCCGCTCACGTCGGTGGTGACCCCACTGACGTCGCTCTCTGACAATCAGCGTACTGCTCGCGACCTCGTGCTCGAGGC
>JAYVLW010000400.1:0-16494 GCA_043759315.1 Myxococcales bacterium | reverse complement strand
GATCATCGAGGAAGCCGCGGGCATCACGAAGTTCAAGGCGAAAAAGAAGGCCGCGGAGAAGAAGCTCGATCAGACGCGGCAGAACCTCATGCGCGTGTCGGACATCGTCGTCGAGCTCGACAAGCGGATGGGCACGCTGCGGCGCCAGGCGCAGAAGGCGGAGCGCTACCGCAAGTACAAGTCCGAGATGCGCGACATCGAGCTGTGGAAGGCGGCGCACCGCTGGCTCGAGCTGTCGGCCGAAGGCGCGCTGATCGCGGGCCGGCTCGGCGAGGCGACCACGGAGCTCGACGAGGTCCGCACCGCGTGGACGGGCAAGGATGCGCACGTCGTCGCGGAGCGCGCGGAGCTGTCGGTCGAGGAGCGGCGGATCGTCGGGATCCAGGAGCAAGTCTACGAGCTCGACAACCGGCTGCGCCTCGGCGAGTCGAAGATCGGGTTCGAGCGGCGCGAGGCCGAGGAGCTCGATGCGCGGATCGCGGGCGCTCGGACCGAGATCGATCAGGTCGGCGAGCAGCGGGCGCTCGGCGCGGAGGAGCTCGAGCTGCGGCAGACCGAGCTCGGCTCCCTCGAGGCCGAGGTCGAGCGCGAGTCCGCGGAAGTGGCCACGCGCGAAGCGGCGGCGGGAGAGGCGCGGCAGCAGCTCACGAACACGCAGGGCCGCCTCGACGAGGCGCGCGTGGAGCTCGGCTCGCGACGCACGGAGATCGCCACGGCCACCGCGCAGACCGAAGCGCTCGGCCGCCGGCGTGAGGAGGCGGAGCGCCGCCTCGAGCGCGTGATGGGCGAGACCGGGCAGCACGAGGAGCGCGTGAAGGAGCTCGACCGCGAATCGCGGCGGGTCGACGGCGCGCTCGTCGAGCTGCGCCAGACGCGGCTCGATCTCGGCAGTCAGAACCAGGGCTTCGAGGAGCGGCGCGAGGTGCTCGCCACGGAGACCGCGCGCGGCGAGGCGGAGGTCGAGACCCTGCGCACCGAGCTCCACCGGCGCACGTCGCGCCTGACGTCGCTCAAGGAGATCCACGAGCGCTACGAGGGCTTCGCTCGCGGAACGCGCGCGGTGATGCAGGGGGTTGGCGAGCTGGGCGAGCGGTTCACCACCGATGACATCCGCGGCGTCGTCGCCGACGTGGTGCGCGCGCCCGAGACACTCGAGGTCGCGGTCGAAGCGGCGCTCGGCGACAGGCTCGGCGGCGTGCTCGTCAGCCAGCCCGAGGTCGGGATCGCGGCGATCGGCTACCTCAAGTCAGGCGGGGCAGGGCGCAGCGCGTTCGTGCCGATGATCGATCATCTCGGTCACTTCGCCGCGAACCCAGGCGGTCATTCGCTGTCCGGGCAGTCGTTCGAAGGCGAGGGCGGATCGTCGTCCTTCATCTCTCCCGCGTGGGAGACGCCGCCGGTGATGAGCGGCAAGATCGAGGTCGAGGATCGCTCGGTGTTGACGGCCGCGCACGCGGCGATCGGCGGCGGCGCTGGCGTGCTCGGCCGGATGGCGGACCTCGTCTCGTTCGAGGATGGCTACGCCGAGGTCGGCAAGCGGCTGCTTGCGGGCACGGTCGTGGTGGAGAACCTCGAGAACGCGCTCGCGCTGCACCACGCGGGCGTCACCGATCGGCTCGTCACCCTCGACGGCGATGTCGTCGACGAGGACGGCGTGGTCGCCGGCGGCTCGCGCGATGCGCAGGGCGCGGGCGTGCTCGCGCAGAAGCGCGAGATCCGGGACCTCGAGGAGATCACGGGCACTCTCGAGCACGACCTGTCCGAGGCGATGACCCGTCTGGTCACCGCGAAGACCGAGCTCAAGCAGGTCATCCTCGCGCTCGAGGGACTGCGCAGGCAGGCGCACGAGGGCGATCTCGCGATCATGGGACACGAGAAGGACGAGGCGCGCGTGCGCTCGGACCTCGAGCGCCATCGCGACCGCCTGACGCAGCTCAACGCCGAGCAGCTCGAGCTCGAGGATCGCCTCCGCGTGATCGCGACCGACGAGCAGGCCTCGCGCGATCGCCGCACGTTCGCCGAGTCGCGCATCGACGAGCTCGAGCGCGCGCAACTCGATCTCCTCGCCGAGGTCACCACCCATCGCGATCAACTCGAGGACCTCGCGCAGGTGCTCACCGAGGCCCGCATCCGCGCGGCCCAGCTCGGCGAGAAGCGCGCTGCGGCCGAAGCGGCCACGCTGCGCCTCGCACGCACCGATGCCGAGCTCGCGATCCGCGCCGACCGCCTCACCGCCGAGATCGACGACGCCGCGCGTCGCACCGCCGCCCTGCGGGAGGGTTGTGAGTCGCTCGCCGCGGAGCTCGCGCTCGTCCGCGACCAGCGCGACACCGAGGTCCGCGCGCTCGACGACGGCCGCACCGCGTATCAGGCTCGCGTCACCGCGATGACCGAGGTCGAGCTCGAGGCCCGCGAGCTGCGCTCGCGCTCCGACAAGCTCGCCGCCGAGGTCAACCAGCTCGAGCTGCGCAACGGCCAGATCGCGATGACCCGCAAGGTCGTCGAGGACGGCATCGACGAGCGCTACCAGATCGAGGTCCCCTCGATCCTGCAGGACTATCATCAGCGCGCGCCGATCGGCGAGACCGAGGACGCACGGCTCGGCGAGCTGCGCGAGCTGATCGATCGGATGGGCACGGACATCAACCTCACCGCGATCGAAGAGTTCGCGGACGTCTCGACGCGCTTTGACTTCCTGTCCTCCCAGAAGATCGATCTCGAGCGCGCGGTCGATCAGCTGCAGCGCGCGATCGACAAGATCAACAAGACCTCGCGGAAGCTGTTCAAGGACACCTTCGCGGCGGTCAACGCGACCTTCAAGGAGATCTTCCCGCGGCTGTTCCGCGGCGGCCAGGCGGCCCTCTCGCTCGCGGGTGGCGACGACGTCGACCTGCTCGAGGCGGGCGTCGAGATCATGGCGCAGCCTCCGGGCAAGAAGAACACCACGGTCGACCAGCTGTCGGGTGGCGAGAAGGCCCTGACCGCCGTCGCGCTCGTGTTCTCGATCTTCCTGATCAAGCCATCGCCGTTCTGCATCCTCGACGAGGTCGATGCGCCGCTCGATGAAGCGAACGTCGATCGGTACAACGAGCTCGTACGCGAGATGACCGACCGCTCGCAGTTCATCGTGATCACGCACAACAAGCGGACCATGGAAGCGGCGGACAACCTGTACGGCGTCACGATGCAGGAGCCGGGCGTGTCCAAGCTCGTCTCGGTGAACCTGTCGAAGCTCGGCGCGCGCGCGGGCTCCGCCAGCGCGCACCCGTCGGCAACCGCGTCGGCGTAGGTACGCGCGCCTTGGTCGTCAGGCCTCCGGCGTGGCGTGCCTACGTGCGGAACCGCTCGAGGGCGGGCGGCCAGGCGGTGACCTTGGGCTCCTTGACCACGAGCCGCTGGAGCGCCGGGAGCTTCGCGAGCACGGTCGGCAGCTCGGCCAAGCCATTGCCGTCCAGCTCTAGCGTCTCGAGCGCGGTCAACTTGCCGATCAATGGAGACAGGTTCCTGAGCTTGCGGTTATCGCGGAGCTCGAGGTGCCGGAGCCGGGACAGCGCGCCCAGCCCCGCGGGAAGGCTCGTCATCTGGGTGCTGACGATCCGCAGTGTCTCGAGGCCGGTGAGCGTGCCGAGCGAGCTCAGCACCTTCGTGGTGTTGTCGGCATCGCGAAACATCAGGAGCTTGAGGGTCTTGAGCGCGGCGAGGGCGGCCGGGAACTTCTCCACCACCGTGTCGCTGTTGAGGTGGAGCTCCTCGAGCGGTTGTCCCGCCCGGCCCTTGGTCAGCCAGTTGGGATTGACGGCGGGACCCTCGAACATCGCCTTGACGAACCCGGTGAGCGAGAGGACCTCCTCGATGCTCATCGCCTTGAGCTCGGCCGCGGTCACCTGCTTCGCGGCGCCCTTCGCCGGCTTCGACTTCACCGGATCCGGCCCCAAGATCGGCACGCCGGCCACGAGCGCGTCATGGATATCCTGCGCCTCCACGATCTCGTCTCCGACGATCTTGGCGAACGTGGCCGACCAGAACTCGCCCGGGTGCTCGTGCGTGCGACCTACCGGCTTCTTCGCGAACCTCGGCACCGCGTAGTCGACATTGTTGTCGACCACGATCCGATCGAGCGAGGTCACCGGGCCGCGAAACATCGTGAAGCCGGCGTCCGAGACGTCGATGTAGAGCAGGCCGGCGATCGTCGTGGTTCCGAGCACGACGAGCTGGGTGTCCATCGCCTGCAGCACGTGCTCGGCCATGAGATCGCCCGTCACAACCAGCACCGTGTACGCGTCGCTCGCCGTGAATGTCAGTGGTCCTTTCACGGTGAGCGAACCCTCGATGATGAAGATGCCGTTGCCGTCGGCATCGATCAGCGTGCCCTTCGCGACGGTAACGTCGCCCTTGTGCACCTGCGTCGCGGGGACACTGCCGAACAGACCCTCGGCCGTGGCGCCGATGCCGAGCTTGGCGAACAGCTTGGAGATCCCGAGGCGCTTCAGGGTGGCGGCGGTGTCGGCCGTGGCCCACCTGCACAGGCCGCGGATGTCGATCGGTTTCGCGCGCTGCTTGGTCACGGTGCGAGCATACCCAACCGCGTGGTCAGGCTGAGGCTCGGACGCGGGCGGCGTCGACCACGGTGTCGGCTTACGGATCGCCCGGGTCTTCGAGCTCGCGCTTCGGGCCCCAGATCAGCGTGAGGTCGAGCTCGACCGCATCGAAGGGCTCGGCGCGCACCTTGTCATCGCCTCCGTGGGTCCCGAGGAGGAGCCAGCTCCCGTTGACCAGGCGAAACACTTCCAGCACCTGTGCGAGCGGATCGATGATCCAGAGGTGACCGACGCCGTGGCGAGCGTAGAGTGGCATCTTCTCGGTGCGATCCGAGCGCGCTGTGCCCGGCGACAGCACTTCGCAGATCCAGTCCGGGATCACCGTAACCGGGCCGGTGTCTCGCGCGGCGAACCGCTCGGCGCGCCAGCCTCCTAGATCTGGCACCCGGACCAGGTCCGAGAACCGGATACGTGGCTCGTCCCAGATCACCCAACCTCCAGGGCCCCCGATCCCGAACCTGAACCACGCACCGAGCAGGACGCCCAGATCCGACGTCGTGCCTGTGTGAGGTGCTCCCGGGCGCGGGCTTGTCACGATCTCGCCATCGATGATCTCGCCGATGAACGCCTCCGGGACACGTTCGAGGGCCTCCCACAGCTCTTCGAACGAAGGCGGATGGAGTCGGTGCCCTGCGACCGGCGACATCTGCGCATTCTACTTGTACGTCGACGGCGAGGCTACGCGTGACTTCGGTCAGCTCGCCCCAGCAGCCACGGCGCCCATGATCGCACCGGGGACTTCGTCCAATCGCGCCGCATGCGCCCCGTGCACCTGCGATGGGTGGCGGAGCTACGGCGCGCTCGCAGTTGCGTTCGGCGGGCTCGCCAGCTGCACGCTCGTATTCCGGTGAGGCTGCCGAATCCGATGCCGCAACCGGAGCCGAATCCGATGCCGAATCCGATGCCGAATCCGCATCCGATGCCGAGTCGGAAACGGGGTGCAGCCGGGAAGGTAGGTGGCTTACCGCATGTGCAGCGACGCTTCGCTGCAGTCGTCGGAATCCGACGGGTCGCATCGGCATCGGCATCGGCATCGGCATCGGCATCGGCATCGGCATCGGCATCGGCATCGGCATCGGCATCGGCATCGGCATCGGCATCGGGCATTGGCATCGGGCATTGGGCTCGGGCTCGGGCTCGGCATCGGCATCAGCATCGGGCTTCAGGACTGCGTGATCGTCCTCGTCCCCGGCTCGGTTGGACTGCGTGATCGTGATCGTCCTCGTCCTCGTCCTCGTCCTCGTGCGCGTCCTCGTCCTCGTCCTCGTCCTCGTGCGCGTGCCCGTGCTCGCCGTCGACGGTCGGACGCCGAATCCGAATCCGAATCCGAAGCCGATGCCGAAGCCGAAGCCGATGCCGATGCCGAAGCCGATGCCGATGCGCCCAGAGGCCGAGCCCGATGGGTTCGCGAGTTGTCTCCGCGGACGAACTTAAGGAAGCCAGAGGGCGCCTGCCTACGGGCGGCTATTTGCGCTGGAGGCCCCAGAGCAGAGCTGCGCCGACCTCACGGAGGCTGCCCAGGGCGAGCGTCGGCGGCGTCAGCGGCGTTTCGCAGTTGACGCGCGCTTCCCTGTAGGCACGGCCTTCTTCGCGGGCGCGGGCTTCTTTGCGGGCGCGGGCTTCTTTGCGGGCGCGGGCTTCTTCGCGGGCGCGGGCTTCTTTGCGGGCGCGGGCTTCTTCGCGGGCGCGGACTTCTTCGCCGGCGCGGGCTTCTTTGCGGCCGCGGCCTTGTTCGCGGGCGCGGCGCTCTTCGCCTTCTTCGCGATCGCCGCCGGAATCGCGGCGAGGGTCGGCGCGCGGCGCGAGCTGGTCCGCCCGATCTCCGCGCCTGGCTGTTCGCCGCGTCCACCGCCGCGTCCACCGCCACCGCCGCGTCCGCCGCCACCGCCGCCACCGCCACCACCGCCACCGCCGCCGCCACCGCCGCGTCCACCGCCACCGCCACCGCGTCCACCGCCACCGCCACCCCGCCGTCGTTCGCCGCTCTCGTCCTCGCGATCGCGACGCGTCTCCATCTCCGTCGAGATCTCGAGATCATCGGTGGTGGTCAGCGCGCCGTGGGCGACCGCAAAGATCTGGTCTTCGCGCGCGACGTGGGCCCGATGCGCCTCTGCGAGCCTCGTCGCTGCCTCCAGGAGCGCCATCCCGGCGCTCGGTCTCGCCCCGCCGTCGAGCTCGCGCGCCGCGGCGGCGACCTCCGCTTGCAGGGCGATCTGCGACGGATGCTCGGCGGAGATGGCGGCGAGCTCGGCGGCGAGGTCGGGCCTGCGGGTCGACAGGCGAGGGAACAGGGAGCCTTCCTCGTCGAGAAAGTGCCGGGTGACCGCCCGCTCGAAGTAGGCAACAGCCTGGTGGACCAGCTCGAGGTCGCGCTCGTCTGGGCGGCCGGCAGCGATGCGGCGCGCGGCCTCGAGGAGGCCGGCCATCACGTCGTCGTGACGGCGATGCGAGCGCTCGAGTTGAGCGAGGCTGGCCAGCTCCATGGCCGCGTAAGGATCGATCAGTGTGCTTGCTCGCACAAGCGCCCGGCGTTACCTATCTGCCACCATGACCGAGAACGTCGTCATCATCGGCAGCGGGCCCGCCGCCCACACGGCAGCGATCTACGCCGCTCGCGCCAACCTGACCCCTGTGCTGTTCGAAGGCTTCCTGGCGGGGGGGATCGCCGCGGGTGGGCAGCTGACCACGACGACCGACGTGGAGAACTTCCCTGGCTTCCCGGAAGGGATCTCGGGACCTGACCTGTGCGAGCGGTTCCGTGCGCAGTCGGCGCGGTTCGGCACGCGGATCTTCACGGAGACCGTCAACAAGGTCGACCTGTCCAGGCGGCCGTTCCGGTACTCCACGGACGAGCAGGAAGGCGAGGCGAAGGCGCTGATCATCGCGACCGGCGCCACCGCGAAGCGGGACGACATCCCGGGCACCCGCGACCAGGAGCTCTGGCAGAAGGGTGTGTCGGCGTGCGCGGTGTGCGATGGCGCGCTGCCGATGTTCCGTAACAAGCCGATGTTCGTGGTCGGCGGCGGTGACTCCGCGATGGAGGAGGCCGGGTTCCTGACGAAGTTCGCGTCGAAGGTTTACCTGGTGCACCGCCGCGACGAGTTGCGCGCGTCCCAGATCATGCAGGATCGCGCGAGGAAGAATCCGAAGATCGAGTTCTTGCTGTCGCACAAGGTGACGAAGGTCGACGGCGGGCAGGGTGTCGAGAGGGTTCACGTCACCGATCTCAAGACGAACGAGGAGAAGGTCATCCCCGCCGCGGGCTTCTTCTTCGCCATCGGCCACGTGCCGAACACGCGGTTCCTGGAGGGCCAGCTCGCGTGTGACGACCAGGGCTACGTGATCACCACGCCCGGCACGACCATGACCTCGGTCCCGGGCGTGTTCGCCGCGGGCGACGTGCAGGACAAGAAGTACCGCCAGGCGATCACGGCCGCGGGCTCCGGATGCGCCGCTGCCCTGGAGGCCGAGCACTTCCTGTCGGGCCACTAGGCCGGGCGGACGCAGGGAATAGCGTCGTGGGCGACAGAGGTAATCCCTCGGACGCCCCGCCATGTCACAATCCCTGTACCCCGTGAGCCGCGAGCCGAATCCTCCGCCGCGTTCGATGAGCGAGTCAGGCCTGTTGACCAAGGTTCTGGCCGTGTTGCTCCTCCTGGTCGCCGGTGCGCTGGTGTTCACCGTGATCCAGCAGCGTCGCCAGCCCGCCCGCGAGAGCGTGCTCTACGAGCCGCGCCCCATCGCGCAGCGGCCGGATGACAAGCTCGGCGCAGACGAGCAGTCGACGATGGACGTGTTCGGCAAGTTCAGCCGCTCCGTGGTCCACATCACGAGCCTCGAGACCCACAAGGATCGGATGACGCTCGATGTCACCGAGATCCCGCAGGGCACGGGCTCCGGCTTCGTGTGGGATCAGGACGGGCACATCGTCACGAACTTCCACGTCGTGCGCGGCGGTGATCGCGCCAGCGTCACGCTGAACGATGGCTCGACGTACGCGGCCACGATCATCGGCACCGCCCCCGACAAGGACCTCGCGGTGCTGCACATCGATGCTCCGCCGCAGAAGCTGTTGCCACTGCCCGTCGGCCAGTCGGGGCAGCTCAGGGTCGGGCAGAAGGTGCTCGCGATCGGCAACCCGTTCGGTCTCGATCAGACGCTGACCACCGGCGTGATCTCCGGCCTCGGCCGCGAGATCAAGAGCGTCACGCAGCGATCGATCTTCGACGTGATCCAGACCGATGCCTCGATCAACCCCGGCAACTCCGGTGGCCCACTCCTCGACAGCTCCGGGCGCCTGATCGGCATCAACACGGCGATCTACTCGCCGTCGGGCGCGAACGCCGGCATCGGCTTCGCGGTGCCGGTCGACACCGTCAACGCGATCGTCCCGCAGCTCCTCAAGGGCGGAAAGATCGTCCGCCCCGGCCTCGGCGTGAACATCCTCTCCGATCAGATCGCAGCGCAGCAGAAGATCGATGGCGTCGTGGTGCTCGGCGTTGCCCCCGGCGGCGCGGCGGAGAAGGCGGGGATCCGCGGCACGCAGCCCACCCAGGGTGGCTGGGCGCTCGGCGACGTCATCGTCAAGATCGACGGGACCGAGGTCCATCGGTCGAGTGACCTGTTCCGCATCATCGACACCCACAAGGTGGGAGACGAAGTCGATCTCACGCTGGACAGCGAAGGCCAGCGCCGGACGGTCAAGGTAACATTGCAACCAATCCCTTGAGCCGTACCGCCGCCGCCCTCGCACCTCCCGATCCGGCCCCGAGCTCCCGCCCACGTCTCTACCGCGAGACCCTGTGGCGACGCGCGCGCTCCGCCCTGGCGACGATGTTCTTCGAGGGGCTCGCCTCCGCAGGCGCGCTGCATCCCGCCGCGAATCCGAAGCGGCATGGCGTGGAGGTGGAGCGCGACATCGCGTACGGCCCTGGCCACGAGAGCTGGCGCAAGCTCGATATCTATCGCCCGGTCCATCGCCCGGGCCCGTGGCCGGTCGTGTTCTACGTGCACGGCGGTGCGTTCCACCTGCTCTCGAAGGACACGCACTGGCTGATGGGCCTCGCGTTCGCGCGGTTCGGCTTCCTCGTCGTCAACATCAGCTACCGCCTCGCGCCGAAGCATCCGTATCCCGCGGCGATCGAGGACACGTGCATGGCGTACGGCTGGATGGCGAAGCACCTCGCCGAGCTCGGTGGAGATCCCACGCGCATCGCCGTCGCGGGCGAGTCCGCCGGCGGGAACCTCATCACCGCGCTGACGCTCGCCGCCTGCCAGCGCCGCACCGAGCCGTGGGCGCGCGAGGTGTTCGACCTCGGCCTCGTGCCGCGCGCAGTGCTTCCGTTCTGCGCGATGCTCCAGGTCTCCAGTCCGGAGAGATTCTCGCAGCGCCGCCGGCTGCCCGGGTGGGTCGATGGAATGATCCGCGATGCCTCCGCGTCGTACCTCCATGGGTATTCGCGGGCGCCCGGGCCCGAGACCGAGCTCGCGGACCCGCTGCGCGTGCTCGAGGAATCGGTGGACGGGATCCGTGTCCAGCCGCACTTCGATCGCCCGCTGCCGCCGTTCTTCGCTCCGGTCGGCACGCGTGATCCGCTCCTGGACGACACGCGCCGCCTCGAGAAGGCTCTGGCTGCGCTCGATGTCCCGTGTGAGGCGCGGTACTACCCCGGCGGCATTCATGCGTTTCACGCCCTGGTCTGGGACCCAGCCGCGCGCCGCTGCTGGCGCGATGCCCTCGCGTTCCTCGACCGCCACATGCGGCCCGCTGTCGCAGACGCAGTCCCGTAAGGCGGCCGTTCGCTTGGACCGCGGCGCGGGTCGACGTACGCTCGCGCCGATGTCGTTGTCTCCGGGGCTGCCCGCGTGACCCCGCCGAAACGCCGGCTCGGGCTCACGATCACCGCCGCGATCGTGATCGCGAACATGATCGGGACGGGCGTGTTCACGAGCACGGGCTTCCAGGCCGCCGCGCTCCACGATCCGATGACGATCCTGCTCGCGTGGGTGATCGGCGGCGTGCTCGCGCTGTGCGGCGCCGCCGCGTACGCCGAGCTCGGATCGTTGATGCCGCGCGCCGGTGGGGAGTACGTCTACCTCCGCGAGGCGTATCACCCGGTCGCCGGTTTCATGAGCGGCTGGGTCTCGCTGACCGCCGGCTTCTCGGCGCCGATCGCCGTCGCCGCGCTCGCGTTCTCGCGCTACCTCGCGCGGCTGATCCCCGATCTGGGCGCGGCCACGCCGTGGTTCGCGACGAAGCTCGATGTCGGCTTCGCGTCGGTGAATCTGCACCTCGGTCCCGAGCAGATGGTCGCGATCTGCTTGATCATCGCGATCACCGCGCTGCACTCGTTCGATACGAAGATCGGCGGCTGGGTCCAGGCCGCGTTCACCATCGCGAAGGTAGCGCTGATCGTGCTGTTCATCCTCGCCGGTGTACTCCTCGGCGACGGCAACTGGAGCAACCTCGCGAGCCAGCACGGCGGGTTCGCGAACGTCGGCACCACCGCGTTCGCGACCGCGCTGATCTACGTGAGCTTCGCGTACTCGGGCTGGAACGCCGCCGCGTACATCGCGAACGAGGTCGAGCGCCCCGAGCGCAACCTCCCCCGCGCCCTGCTGCTCGGCACCGGCATCGTGATGGTGCTCTACGTGCTCCTGAACCTCGTGTTCTTCTATGCCGTCCCCTCTGAAGTGCTCGGGGAGCCAGTGTTCGAGGTCGGCGACGTGGCGGCGCGAGCGCTGTTCGGTGGTACAGCCGGGAATCTGGTGACGAGCGTGATCGCGCTCGCGCTCGTCTCCTCGGTGAGCGCGATGATCATGGCCGGCCCTCGTGTGTACGCGGCGATGGCCACCGATCGCGCGTTGCCGCGAGCGCTCGCGCACCATAACAAGCGCGGCGTGCCGCTCGCGGCCGTGATCACGCAAGGCGTGCTCGCGACGCTGTTCTGCGTGATCGGCGATCCCGACACGCTGATCCGCTTCGTCGGCTTCACGCTGTCGATCTTCGCGGCGCTCACGGTCAGTGCGGTGTTCGTGATGCGCCTCCGCGGTCACAAGGCCGCGTATCGCACGTTCGGCTATCCCGTCACGCCGCTCGCGTTCATCGCGCTCTCTGTGTGGATCGCGAGCTCGCAGATCTACAACCGGCCGAGAGAGAGCTTCGCGATCGCCGTGGTCCTCGCCCTCGGCGGTCTGTTCTACGTGCTCATGGTGCGCGGCAAGGAGCCGCTGCCAGACGAGTCGCTGCCCGAGCTGGCCGAGCGCGCGAAGCGCAACGACTAGCGGCGAGACGCGACGCCGAGGTGATCGACGAGTAGCCACCGGCTCCGCCGCATCAGCGCCATGATCGCTCGAAGCGGGATCCGGATCACTGCCGGTAGGCCAGGCCGAGGCCGACGGCCGAATATCCCGCGCTGCGCTCCGCATCGAGAACGACGCCGAAACTTCCATGCGGGCTGCGAACAACGTCGACGCCGAGCGATGCGCCGGCAGCGAGATCCGTCGACCAGTCGAGGGTCGCGACGTCGTCGTACCTGGAGTTGGTGACGTGAGCGTGCAGCGACTGCGTCCCGATCCACGGCGCGAGCCACACCCGACCCCGCTCGAGCTGCACGGTGACCGCGAGATCGACCGGGTAGTACACGGCGTCCATCGTGTCGTAGCTGCCCGAGCTGACGTACCGCTCGTCGTGCCACGATGTGCGGGAGACCGCCGCCCGGCCACCGATCGCGACGACGATCGGCGCGTCGAGGCGGAGCCGGTAGCCGAGCATCAACGACAGCGCCGGCGCGACGCCATCGTGCGACCACGCCTCCACGGTCCGGTTCCCGGTGTCCCACATGTTTTGGTCGTGGTGAGCAATGCGCAGGCCGGCGCCGGCCTGGAGCGTCAACGGATCGGCAGCGGCGGATGTCGCCAGGAGACCGAGGATGGCCAGGGTGCGGAGCATCACGGAGTGCTCTCGCAAGCCCCGTGCCCGGTGCGAAGTCGCCAGGTTGCGCCGCACGGGACCGTGACGACCATGGCACCTCCGTCGCACCGCCTCGAAAAATCGGAGGCGTGTCATGCTCGGCGCATGCGCTGCGTGCTCGTTCTGCTCGTCGCGCTCTCCGGAACCGCCGCGGCGGCGCCCGCGACGACGTGGGCCGACTGGGTCGGCGACTACACCGGCAAGCTCGCGTGGACGAGCTGCACGTCCCCCGGCGCGAAGACCGCGACGCTCGGGATCGACGCGCTCGATGGCGCGCTGACGATCGATCTCGCCGGTGCGGGTGGAGGCTTGCGCGGGCTCTCCCTCGCGGAGGATCCCGAGACCGAGACGCTCGCGGCGCAGGAGGGGGATGTCACGCTCGCGATCTCGCGGCCGAAGCCCGGCTCGATCGCACTCGCGATCGATCTCGTGTCGGGCTGCGCGATCCGCGGCCTCCTCGCGAGGAAGGCGAGCCAGGTGCCCGCGTGCGATCGTGCCGTCGCGCTCGCGCGGATCGAGAGGGCATGCACGAAGCTGTCGGGTCCTCCGCTCGGCCTCGTCGTCAAGAAGTGGAGAGCCGGGGACGCCGCGCGCTGCTCGACGATCGCCGATGCGATCGCGACGGAGCTCAGCGATGCGGGCTGCCTCCCGGTCGCCGACCCGGCGGGCACGCTGATCGGTGCACAGTGCCGGCAGATGGTGAAGGAGGCGGAGTCGCTCAAGCGCTGCGCGAACGCACCACCGGAGTATGCGCAGGTCGCCGATCGACTGATCGCGCTCGCACGGCCGGCGATGGCCGCGTCGAAGAGCATCGTGGATGCGAGCTGCCACGAGGGCCATCAGATGCTGGTCGAGCTTGCCGCGTACGCGCATTGCCCGCTGTAGGCCCAAGGATCCGGGTGTGCGTGGGGTCTATGCTGCCAGCATGAAGCTCGCCCCGACGCTCGCCGCAGTCGCCCTCGCTCTGACCACGCCGCACGCCGCGCATGCGTTCTGCGGGTTCTACGTGGCCGGCGGCGACCAGAAGATGTTCAACGACGCCACGCAGGTGGTGCTGATGCGCATGGGCACGCGGACCGTGCTGTCGATGCAGAACAACTACAAGGGCCCGCCCGAGGCGTTTGCCATGGTGGTGCCGGTCCCCGTCGTCCTGCACGAGGGCGACGTCAAGACGCTGACCAAGGACGTGTTCGCGCACGTCGAACAGATGGGCGCGCCGCGGCTCGTCGAGTACTGGGAGCAGGATCCGTGCGCGCCCGACCATCGCTACGACCGCAACAAGGGCGCCGTGCCGACCACCGCCATGCCGATGGTCGAGACGAAGGCAGACGCGGCGAAGGATCTCGGCGTGACGATCGAGGCGAAGTTCACGGTCGGCGAGTACAACGTGCTGATCCTGTCGGCGAAGGACTCGACCGGCCTCGAGACGTGGCTGCGCCAGGAGAAGTACACCATCCCGCCGGGTGCGGAGCCGTTGCTCCGGCCGTATGTCGAGGGCGGGATGAAGTTCTTCGTCGCGAAGGTGGATCCGGCCAAGGTGACGTTCGTCGATAACCGCGCGGCGTTGTCGCCCCTGCGGTTTCACTACGACAGCGAGGAGTTCGCGTTGCCGATCCGGCTCGGCCTCGCGAACTCGAGCGGCACGCAGGACCTGATCGTCAACATCCTCGCGCCGCACCAGCGCTACGAGGTGGCGAACGGCAAGAACGTCACCATTCCGACGAACATCAACGTCACCGAAGCGATGAAGGACAAGTTCGGAGCGTTCTATACCGCGCTCTACGATCGCACCGTCGAGAAGAACCCGGGTGCGGTGGTCACCGAGTACGCGTGGCAGGCGACGACCTGCGATCCGTGCCCCGGACCCGCGCTCGATCAGCGGGACTTCCTCACGCTTGGAGCCGACGTGCTGCAAGGGAGCCAGGACAAGCCGACCGCGTATGGCAACGCGGACTTCGTGCTGACCCGGCTGCACGCGCGCTATGGCAAGACGGTCACCGATGATCTGCGGTTCAAGGACGCGAAGCCGATCGCCGGCGGCCGCGAGCACCTCGTGAACGGCACGAAGCTCGAGGAGGGCGCGGTCGCCGCCGACCAGAACAACTTCCAGGGCCGCTACGCCGTACGCCACGCGTGGACGGGCCCGCTCGCGTGCGCGAAGCCTGAGCGCGGTCGGTGGGGTGGGCCGCCGGCGGACATCGCGTCGAGGCCCGGCTTCGTTCCGACGGGTATCCAGCCCGCGCTCGACCTCGCGTTCCAGCCGCGCGGGCAGGTGGAGCTCGCCACGGCCGTGCTGCAGGACGTGCCAGAGATCGATCTCAAGCTCGGTGCGTCCAGGACTCCCGTACTCGATGCGACCACGACTCCTCCGCCGGCCGCGGGCTCGGGGTCGGGCAGCGCCGTGGCCGAGTCGCAGGGGAAGAAGAAGAGCGGCTGCGGTTGCGCGTCGACCGACCGTAATGGTCTGCTGGAAGGCGCGTTGCTGGTCGGGGCCAGCCTGTTCCTCGCACGTCGTCGCCGACGGCCCCGCGGCGACGCCTGAGGAGATCGAGTGATGAGAAGATTCGGGATCGCGGCGGTCGCAGCCGCCCTGCTGTGTGCACCGAGCGCGGCCCACGCGTTCTGTGGCTTCTACATCAACGGCGCCGGTGGCGAGATGTTCAACAACGCGACGCAGGTCGTGCTGATGCGACAGGGCACGCGCACCGTGCTGTCGATGCAGAACAACTACCAGGGACCACCCGCGGACTTCGCGATGGTGATCCCCGTGCCGGTCGTGCTCAAGGAGGCCGACGTCAAGACCCTGCCGAAGGACGTGTTCGCGAAGGTCGACACGATGGGCGCGCCCCGGCTCGTGGAGTACTGGGAAGAGGATCCGTGCCACACCGAGCCCGAGTACGAACGCAACTACATGGCGGTGCCGTCCAGCCCGATGGACGTCGACGAGTCCGCCGCGGACCCGAAGAAGGACTACGGCGTCACCATCGAGGCGAAGTTCACCGTCGGCGAGTACAACATCGTGATCCTGTCGGCGAAGGAGTCGACAGGGCTCGATCGGTACCTGCGCGACCAGAGCTACAAGATTCCCCCGGGCGCCGAGGCGCTGCTCCGCCCGTACGTGAACAGCGGTTCGAAGTTCTTCGTCGCGAAGGTCGATCCGAAGAAGGTCCGGTTCGAGAACGGCCAGGCGATGCTGTCGCCGCTGCGCTTCCACTACGACAGCGACGAGTTCTCGCTGCCGATCCGGCTCGGGCTCGCGAACTCGAGTGGTAAGCAAGATCTGATCGTCTCGATCCTGTCGCCGAACCAGCGCTACGAGCTCGCGAACTACAAGAACGTCACGATCCCCACGAACCTCGAAGTCAAGGACGAGGTCCGCACCCGGTTCGGCGAGTTCTACGCGGCGCTGTTCGATCGCACGGTCGAGCAGAACCCCGGCGCGGTGGTGACCGAGTACGCCTGGGATGCGAGCACCTGCGATCCGTGCCCGGGCCCGCAGCTCGACGGCAACGACTTCCTGACGCTAGGCTCCGACGTGCTCGGCGGCGAGGCGTACGGCTTCGTGCTGACCCGCCTGCACGCGCGCTACGGCAAGGACGGCGCGCCGAACGACCTCGTGTTCAAGACGGCCTCACCGATCGTCGGCGGGCGCGAGCAGCGCGACGGGGGCGGCCATCTCGAGGAGCGGGCTCGCCCCGACTCGACGAACAACTTCCAGGGCCGCTACGCGATCCGCCATGCCTGGACCGGCACGATCGCGTGTGCGAACCCGATCCGCGGCCGCTGGGGCGGTCCGCCGGCCGGCATCCAGCAGCAGGTCGCCGAGGGCGGCATGGCCGCGACGAACTCCGCGTTCGCGCCGCGCGGCAAGGTATCCCTCCCGAACCTCGTCGCGCAGGACATCCCCGAGATCGGGGTCAAGCA
>JAYVLW010000399.1:0-4214 GCA_043759315.1 Myxococcales bacterium | reverse complement strand
TTACAGGCGGAGATCTAGCGCGGCCGTGCCCGCGGCATTGAGCGTGCGGACGTCCGACGTGCCGCCTTCCACCCCGAGCTCGACCTGCTTGAACCGGATCGGCAGCTTGTCGACCGAGAACTGCCCCAGCTTGCACGGAACCGGCGCGAAGCCGAGCGTGTCGCCGAAATCGTCACCGATGAACTGGATGTAGAGATCGGGATGCGTGCCGCACGTCGTGGTGCTGGCGGCGGCGCCACGGATCGTCCAGGTAGCCATCACCGCGCGCACCGACGACGACGCGGTGCACATATGATCCCGGGCACAGACGTCACCCCCGCCGCAGTCGCCATCGAGCTCGCACTCGCCTCCCGTGGGATTCGGGCAGCCGGCGAGCGACGCGAGAAGGGTGGCGGCGAGGATCGTGCGCATGGCGTTATTGGACGTAGAACGGCGACGCGTAGATCCAGGGTAGCGCGACCTCGGCCATCCCGCTGCCCAGATCGCCGAGGTAAGGGCCGAGATGCGAGGGTGTGATCGTGATCTCCACACGGTACGCACCGGGCGCGCCGAGGTGGACCAGGAACGTGGAGTCGCCCTGGCCGACGTCGTGCGGGCCACTTGCATCGATCCAGACGACCTTGCCCGTGATCGTCGGAGCGGGGAGGGACGGATCGAGCCCGAGGACCTTCGGCACGTGCACGGTCAGCGTTCCGCCGTCGACGTTGGAGATGGTCCCGCCGAGCTCGATGATCGCCCCCGACGGCGTCGTGACGTAGGCGTCGAAGCCCTCGGGGGTGCCGAGCAGCTCGAATGTCGCGTACATGCGGCCGCTCTCGAGCGCCGCCTCGATCTGATCGACGTCGTGCGGATCGCTGACCAGCGCGACGTTGCCGAACCAGCGCAGCACGCGACGGTACGAGTCGCCACGCTCGCCATCCGCCATGATCACCGGGATCGCGTTCTGATGCGCATCGCTCCCGGCGGTGACGGCGAGGTGCTTGCCCTCGCCGAGCAGCGCTTCCCATTTCTGGATCGAGGGCAGGTTCGGCGAGAAGAACGCGAGCATCGCGAGATCGGGCTCCGGGTGTCCGGGTTGGTTATCCGCGAACACGATCGCCGCCGAGATCGCGCCGCTCGACGACAGCCCCAGGTAGTCCTTGCGGATATCGGGGTCGATGTTGGCGTGCAGGTTGTAGACCTCGATCCCGTCGGGCGCGACCTCGCGGAGCGTGTCGAGCGTCTTGCTCTCGGTGTGGGCGACCCACACGAGGCCGCCGGCCGCGCGAAAGGCAGCCGAGGTCGCGGCGTCGTTTCCGTTGTAGACGGCGTGGCGCTCCTGGATCGTCCCCGGCGGGTGATGATCGAGCATGATCGGCATCAGGTCGTTCTCACCGCCGATGGTGACCAGGACCTGGTGGCCGTCGTCGCACAGGATCCGTGAAGCGATCTGATCGGCGCCGCGCATCACCGGCTGGTCGCTGCCGCGCATACTGAAGAGCTTCGTGAAGTCCTCGTCCGCCATGCTGCCGTCGTGGTCGGTCAGGTTCGCGAAGTCGATGCGCTCCAGACACAGCGCAGCGCGCAGATCGGCGAGGCACTGCTCGTCGGGGAGGCCGCCAGGGCGGGGCATGCCGTCGCAGGCATCGTGGGAATAGGGTGAGTGGAGGTGCACGATGCCTCGCGCGGGGGTCAGACCTCTTCGCACCCCCATGACCCTGGCCTCGGGAAGCGTCCGATCCCAGGCCGGGGGGGCCTTGGTCGCGCCGTCGTCCCCACACCCCGCGACGAGCGCCAGGGCGAGCCAGGTCCGCATCCGCGTCCGCATCGCAGCGACTCTATACCGTCTGGCCGGGGGAAAACTGGCGATAGCGCTGGGGTAGCCGCGTCGCGTCGAACCGAGGACGATGCTAGATTAACGGTCTCACCGTGCAGGTCCAATGGGGGACAGTCGGTCGTCTGGGGCTTTTCATCGGCCTGATGGGCGGCCTGATGGGCGGCTTGGTGGGCTGCCCACCTCCGTCGACCGCGCCCGCGGTTCCTAAACCCACGGACGGCAAGCGGCACTGGGCGGTGCTTCCCGCGGAGAGCGATGCGTTCCCGATCGCAGCGCGTTCGACCACGGAGCGCCTGCGCCGCGCGCGGGTCCGAGGCATGGACGAACCGCAGGTCTCCAAGGTCTCCCTCGAGGTCGTGCAGCTCTCGATCGAGTGCGTCGAGAGGACGCCCGCCTGCTACTCGGCGGTCGGCAAGTCGCTGTCGGCGAACGAGCTCCTGTTCGCCGAGATCGATGAAGGGCCGAAGAAGCAGTCGATCAAGGTCACGATCACGCTGTTCGACGTCGATACGAAGCAGCGCAAGAAGGCTGCGATCAAGGTGTTCGCGAGCGAAGAGGACGTGGTGTGGGGCGTGGCCGACGTGGTCGCGGAGGCCACGAAGCCGTGACCACCAAGCCGACGACGCCCGCGCCCGCACCCGCGCCCGAGTCCGACGAGATCGAGATGGACGCGATGGATCTCGAGGAGTGGGAGCGCGACCAGCGTACGCCCCAGGCTCCTGACGCCAAGCTGACCGAGCTCGTCAAGCAGAGCGCCGCGGCGCCCGACGAGCCAAAGCGCCCGCCCCAGACACTCGCGCGCGTGCTCCACAAGCAGCAGCGCGAGACCAAGGCCGGCGGGCCGCCGCCCACGCCCGGGCCGTTCGACTCGGCGACCGTGCGCAACCCTCCGCGCGTCGAGACCGCCACCGTTCCCGCGCCGACGCAGACCATGACCCCGGTCGCGCCGAACGTCGTTGCGCGCACGATCACCAGCGCACGGACGGCGACCCCGCCGGCCGGAACACCGGTGTCACCGCCTCCGCCGACGCTGCCGCGGACCACGACACACGCGGCCGCGAAGTCGGCGCCCACGCGCGCGACACCGCCGGCGGGGATCCCGAGGGCGCCGGTGATCGAAGATTCGGAAGGCTGGGCGCTGCCGGACGACGCGGATGATGCGGACTGGAGCTCGCTGGCCGCGGCGCCCGCGCGAGGTGGTGCGACGCCCGCACCGAAGGCGAGCGTTGCGGCGACAACGCCGGTGCGCGGTGATGCGACGCCCGCACCGAAGGCGAGCGTTGCGGCGACGACGCCGGTGCGCGGTGATGCGACGCCCGCACCGAAGGCGAGCGTTGCGGCGACGACGCCTGCTCCTTCGCCGCCGTCGAGCGCGACGCAAGGGCTACCCGTGATCGCGCGGACGCAGACGCAACCTGTCCGTATCGCGACCATCCCGCGCGCTGGCGAGCCCGTGGCGCCGCGGACCACGACGCAGGCGCAGCCGGTGCTGCGCGAGGAAGGCACGCCGCGGCCAGGACCGCCGCCGGCGCCGCGGACCAAGACGCAGGCGCAGCCAGTGCTGCGCGAGGAAGGCACGCCACGGCCAGGACCGCCGCCGGCGCCGCGGACCACGACGCAGGCGCAGCCGGTCATTCGCGAAGAAGGCACGCCGCGGCCAGGTCCGCCGCCGGCGCCGCGGACCACGACGCAGGCGCAGCCCGTGATCGCGCGGACAAAGACGCCGCCCGCCGGCGTACCGGCGCCCGAGACGCGGGAAGCGCCGTCCGCGGCGAGCTCCGCCGTGACCCCCGTCGGTGGTGTCGTCGCGCAACCGCCGTCCGTGGCGAGCTCCCCCATGACGCCGGTCGGTGGTGTTGCGGCGCTGACTCCTCCGGGCGGTGTCGATGCGGCATCGGCGACCGCGACGGCGCGGAGTCTCCACCGAGCGATCACCGCAGATGGCGACGAGGCGGCGCGCACGTCGATGATCGGCCAGCCCGGCGGCCCCTTGTCGTCGACCGTCACCGACGGCGCAGGACCGTCGAGCGTATCCCTCGAGGCGCTCGCTGCTGCTGCCGAGGCCGAGGACGTACCCGAGCTCGAGCCGTCGCAGAGCGCCGACGACCTGGCGATCCCGATGGCCTCGCCCGAGACGTCGGTGGTGATCGCGAAGGAGATCTCGGAGCCGGTCCGCTTGCCCGAGGCACCGCAGGCGGCAGCTCCGTTGCCGCCGCCCCCGCGCCCGCGCACGGAGCCGGTGCCCGTCGTCTTGGCGCCGTCGATGGTGCCGGAGGCACCGGTGCTGCCGTCGACCCGGCCGGTGCCCGTCATCTCGGCGCCGTCGATGGTGTCGCAGGCACCGGTGCTGCCGCCGCCGAGGGCTCCGGGCGCGGTCGGGACCCAGCCGCTTCCGCCG
>JAYVLW010000398.1:0-7097 GCA_043759315.1 Myxococcales bacterium | reverse complement strand
GGCCGGCTCGCACTCGAAGATGAACAGCGACTGGCCCGGCAGCACCATCATGCCCGCGCTGGAGCGATTGATGATCTGCGTCTGGTAGGCCTCGACGCCCCGAATGATCTGGTTGGTGAGCACCTTCGGCTTGAGGCGCTGGCCCTCTTCGACGCCGAGGTACTTGAGGATCGTCGCGCCGGCCTGGAGAACCTCACCTTTGTCATTGTGATGGATCTCGAGGAGCCCGTAGGCGCGCTCGACGACCTGGACCGCCGGCTGGACGGCGGTTGCCTTGAGCGCAGCGTCGGTGACCTGGTTGATCGCGATGCCCGGAGCGATCTCGACCCACAACGAGGCCTGGTACGGCACCGGCAAGAAGCCGCGCGCGGTCTTGCCGATGAACGTCGCCTGCTGCGGCTGGAGCGCATCGAGAAAGCAGTAGGTACGCAGGACCGTTGCCATCGATGCAGCGCACGCTAACACGCCTCGTTTGCGGTGTTCCACGCGGGCGGCTCAAAACTTCGGTCGCACGTGTCGCAGCTGCGCACGCGCGGAAGTGGTGCCATGATGCGCCCGCTTCGATGCGGGTCGCAAAGGCTGTCGTACTGGTGGCGCTCCTCGGGGCGCCGCGCGCCGCGCGCGCCGATCTGCTGTCGCGCGCGCTGACCGCCGCCGACGGTGACACCACCGGGGGCGGCACGGCGCCCCCGGCCCAATCCGATGACCTGACCGCCTGGGCCGGTGCCGCCCAGGCCTCGTCGCTGCCGGACCTGCTCCAGGCTGCCGTGCGCCACGCGCCGGATCTCGCCGCCGCGCGGATCGACATCGCGATCGCCGAGGCGCAGATCGAGCAGACCTACGCACGCGACGACTGGCACATCAGGGCCGTCCTCCAGGCCAACAGCTCGCAGAGCTACATCTCGGGCATCAAGATCGATCGCGCCACGCAGGCGTCGCTCGCGGCCGACGTGTTCCGCGTGCTGCCGACGGGGGGCACGCTCAACTTCCACGCGGGCAGCGCGTTCTCGCGCAACCCCGACTTCGTCACGGGTGGCGATCCGAAGAACAACTGGTCCGACGACGTCTCGATCGGCTTCACCCAGCCCCTGCTGCGCGGCCGCGGGCGCCTCCTCTACGACCAGTACGAGCGCCGCGCGGTGCTGTCGCGCGACTCCGCCGTCCTCGCCCGCCGGCTCGCGGCGATCAACGCGGTGCAGACCGTGGTCTCGGCGTACTGGGACCTCGTGTTCGCGGAGCGCCAGGTCGCGATCACCCAGCAGAGCCTCGATCTCGCGAAGGAGCGGCTGCGGATCACCACGCTCGGCAACGAGGGCGGCAAGGTCCCCCGCAGCGAGATCCCGGCAGTGCAGCAGATCATCGCGACCCGCGAGGAGGACGTGCTCTCCGGCGAGCTGGCGGTGCTCGATCGCTCGATCGCGCTCCGGCGTGCGACCGGCCTGCCGATCGGCGCGGGCAATCTCGGCCTCCGCGTGCCCACGGATCTCGACCAGCTCGCCGTCAAGGGCGACCTCAACGAGCTGACCGAGCGCGCGTACGCCGCAAGCCCGGAGCTGGCGCGCCTCGCGAAGACCGATTCCGTCACCTCGCTCGACATCGAGGTCACGGAGAACGGCCTGCTCCCGCGGCTCGATGCCGCGCTCAACCTCGGCCCGAGCGGGCAAGATGCCCAGTTCGGCACCGCGCTGAAGAACCTGGTCACGTTGAAGTCGATCGCGATCAGCGGCTCGTTGACGTTCGAGCATCAGATCGGCCAGGAGGACGTGCGCGGTCGCGCCCGCGAGCTCCGCGAGAGCCGCCGGCGGCTCCAGGTCACCGCCTTCGATCTCCGCGCGCAGCTCGCGCAGACCATGGCGCGCGCCATCGCGCAACGCGAGGTCGCCCGCCGCCGGGTCACGCTCTCCCAGCGCGCGATCGAGCTCGCGAACGAGAACATCAAGATCGAGACGGACCGCTTCAACCTCGGCAAGTCGACCAACTTCGATGTTCTCAACCGTCTCGAGGAGCTGCGGCAGTCCGAGCTGCGCAAGACGTCTGCGCTGATCGACTGGCACAAGGCCGAGGCCGTGATCCAGGCGCTGACCGGCGACATCCTCCCGACGTACGGCATCAGCGTCGAATAGCCGGTAGATAGCGACGGACCCCTGACGAGTTTCACGGGGAAACGTGAACGCATCGTCATACCTGGCGGCGATGTCGCGGCGCCTGCCAGTGCTGGAACTACGCATAAGGTGTGGTGGTAGGGCGGCGCTGTCTCGGCAACCCCTGGCAATCGACGGCCGAGTGTCGATTCGGGGTGGCTGGCATGCGTGTTGGAGGGTCTGTGCAGGATGCGCAAGCCATACTCGCTATTCACGACCTCGCTTCTCACGCTCGGAACGCTCGGCCTGGGTGCCTGCTCCGATGATCCGCCGCCCTCGCCCACAAGTGTTCGTTCGCGAATCACCAGCGATCTCGGCAACGTCCTCCACGAGTCCGCCGCCGCCAGCAAGGGCGCCTCGTCGATGATCCCGACGGGCACCTTCTCCGTGCTCGAGCGCGCGCTCGGTGGAAGCGGTGGCAGCGCGACCTCGAACTTTCTCCATCACGCCGACACCGCCATGGGCGAAGCGTTCGATGCCGACGCGATCATCGCCGAGCTCAACACCACGCTGTTCACCGATGCGAACGAGGTCGAGGACGGCATCTATGCCGTGCCCGCCGATGTCGCGTGCAAGCAGACCGACATCGATCAGAACGGCAATCCGATCACCACGATCGATCCCGACTGCGCCGCGAGCTGGAACAAGCTGGCGCTGCGCATCCGCGTCTCCGAGAACGGCAGCGCGCTCAAGTTCGCCGTGCAGCTCGGCGCGGCGCATGACGAGCCTCTCGAGGTCGCGCTGACCCACAACTCGCTCGCGGTGTCCGTCGATCTCGACGAGGCGGAGGCCGCGACGATCGCGATCGCCACGGCGTTCGGCGAGATGGCCCCGAACGCGGACCTGTCCGGCAAGGTCACCGGCAAGTTGACGATCCTCGGCACCGCGCACGCGGCGGTCGCGTTCGACATCGACCGCGCCGTCGACATCAAGGTCGCCGACGACGGCGTGGCGCTGACCAGCCCGCAGGCGTTCCGCATGACCTCCGCCGCGGCCCACGTCATCGACGTCGAGCTCGACGGTACCGCCGGCACCGGCGCGGTCGAGCTCGGCCTCGGCGCGACCACGTTCCACGCACCCGGCACGGACACCTTCGACCTCGACCTCCCCGGCGCGACCGCCGCGTTCGCGCTCGCGGCCAACCAGCCCCTGATGATCACGAACATCTCGCTCGGCAACCGCACTACCACGCTGTCGAAGAACGGCGCGGTCGGCATCGCGATCGACCTCAACAAGAACGGCGGCCGCAAGCTCGACGCGGCGATCGCGTTCGACGACGTGGCCGGGACGGAGACGCTCAGCGTGGCGCCGCACTTCGACGTGGAGATCGCGACGAACCACGCGGTGCTCGGTGACTCCGCCAACGTGTACGATGTCACCCGCGTGCGCCTCGACGGCAGCCTGCGTGGCGGCGACGGATCGAACCAGCTCGAGGTCCTCACGGGATCGTTCGCGATCTCCACGAACCCGGCGCAGTATGGCTTCTCCGCCGCGGCCGGCCAGTGCGTGAGCAGCGACGAGCAGATCGACGCGGCGACTGGCGACTTCTACACCGCGTGGACCGCCGGCGCCTGCCTCTGATCAGACCAGGCCGATGAAGCCCATGTGGACGCCGCCCTCGCGACCGTCCCTGCGGTAGCTGAAGAACCGATCGCCTTCGCAGCGCGTGCAGGGCGGCCGGTCATCGATGTGGTCCGGCGCGACGCCCGCGCGCTCGAGCACGTGCCGGGTCGCGACCCGCAGATCGATGTGCTGCTTGTGCGGACCGTCGACGATCATGCCGGGGACGTCGCCGAACGCGGCGGTGAACTCGCCGACCACCTCGGGGCCCACCTCGAAGCAGCACGGTCCGATCGACGGGCCGAGGGCGACGCGGATCCTGTCGGGGACCGCGCCGAGCTCGACCATCCGGGCGACGACGTTCGTCCCGACGCCGCCGACCGTGCCGCGCCAGCCGGCGTGGGCTGCGCCGCACACGCGCGCCTCGGGCTCCGCGTACAGCAGCGGGATGCAGTCCGCGGCGAACGCGCCGAGCACGGGGCCGACGCGGTCGCACACCAGCCCGTCGAACTCGGCGTCAGCGGCGAGCGACTCGCCGAACCGCCACACGTTCGTGCCGTGGACGTGGCGCGTCGCGACCAGCTGGGCCGGATCGTAGCCGGCGTACTCCGCGAGGAGGCGCCGGTTCGTGGCGACGTTCGCCTCGTCGTCACCCCAGCGCCTGCCGAGGTTCAGCGAGCTGCGCAGACCGACCGAGACGCCACCGGTGCGCTCGGGAAAGCCGTGGACGAAGCCGTCGGTGGGGAGCACGGGCGAGCGGTGCAGCCGAATGCCAGGCACGGTCATCGCGAGGGGCTTACCATGGTAACGTCGGACCATGATTCCGTACGAGGATCTGGTGATCGCGCTGCAGACGTGGCGCGCGAAGCAGGGGCTCCCGGTCGCGCAGCTCTCGGGCGCACTCACGCCCCCGCCGGCGGTCTCGGCGCCGGCCTACGCTGCCCCGATGACCGCGCCGCCAGGCCCTCCCCCGCCGAAGCCGCAGGACTTCCTCGGCAACGTCGCCACGCCGCCGCCGCTCGCGGCGCCGCCCGAGGACTCGATGGACGTCGAGGACGCTGCGCTGATCGAGGAGACGCACTACGAGAGCGAGGGCGATGACTTCGCGATGGCGTTCGGCGCCGCTGGAGCACCCGCGACCGACGACGAAGACTCCACCGCGATCGGCCACCAGCCGCCCCCGCTGGGCCGCCCCTCGGAGAACACGCTCGACGAGGGCGGGACCGAGGTCGCGTCGCCAGGCGGTAAGGCGCGCACCACCAATCGCAACGACGACTGGTGAGTCTCGGAGAGGACGACGTCCGGATCGAGCTCGAAGCGGTCTCCGAGTTTGGTGCCGGAATCGGGTGTGTCGTCGAGGCAGGCGAGCGCGCGGCCGTCCTTCTCGGCAAGCGCGTCCTCGTCGGCCCGATCGATCCATGCGGTGAGTGCGAGGTGTGCCGTCGCGGCGGCGGCCCCGTCTGTCCGCTCGCGCGCCGCCGCGCTACCACGCCCGCGCGGACGATCACGGCCGCGGCGCGCTGGGTCGTCGCGCTCGGGGATGGCCTCGATCTCCCCCCGGCGGGCGCGGCGGTTCCTGGCGCGGTCGCGCTCGCGTACACGCTGTACGCGCGCACCGGCGTCGCGCCTCGCGAGCCGGTCGTGATCACCGGCGCCTCGCCCGTGACCCGGTTCCTCGTCGAGATCCTGCTGGCGAAGGGCGCGACGATCGCGGTGGTGGCCGAGCCGACGCATGCCGCGTGGGCCGACTGGCTGCTCGCGAAGGGGGTCGCGGTGGCACGCACCGCGCAGCCCGACGACGCGCGGGCGACCTGCATCGCCGCGTTCTCCGCGCAGGGTCTCGGCGGCAAGCCGTGGCGCGTGATCGCGACCACCGCCGCCGGCGCTCCCGTGGCTGCGGCCCTCGCTGGCCCGCGCGCGACGCTCACCGTGCTCGCGCCGATCTCCGCGCTCCCGGGAGATCTCGCTGATCGCGAGGTCACCGTGATCACGGTCGCCGGCGCGCATCCGGACCTCGTCGTCGAGGTAGCGGCAATGTGCGTGAAGGGCGACATCGACCTCGTGGCAGGTACCGCCGCTGATGCGACGAGCGATCATCGGGCGATCGTCTTCGCGCGTTAGGGCGCGTCAGGGCTACTGGGCAGCATCGGCTGGCCGATACACCTCGGTATGGCGCCGCACCCGCGACTTCGTCGAACCCGTGACCTTCCGCGCCCCGAGCCGGGCCTCCGCGTGCTCGCCTTCGCACCCGGCAGCGAGGTCGAGGATTGGATCGTCTCCGAGATCGGTCGGCTCGAAGCGTTCGTCCAGATCGAGCGCAACGTCGAGAACGTGATCGCCGCGCTGATCGAGGATCCACCGCCGCGCCCAGCCGTGGTGGTCATCGACTTCGACAAGATGGACGCCGGCGCGATGCTCCAGCTCCACGCGATCCGCGAGCAGGGATGGTGTGGCGTGATCATCGGCGTCGGCCTGATCCCGATCCCGCTGCGCAGCTCGCTCGGGATCGAGCGCGTGGTCGCGCTGCCGGCGACGGATGGCGAGCTCACGAAGGCCATCGAGGCCGTCGGGTTCTCGGCGCAGACCGTGCGCATCCCGGTGCGCAGGGACACCTCGGGGATGGGTGCGTTCCAGGTCCGCGCGAACTCCGCGCGGGTCGTGACGAAACAGAGCCGCTAGCGCGCGACGAGAACGACGATCACGATGAGGGCGATCAGCACGGCGACGCCGATCGCGATGTACTTCGTGCGCCCGCCCTTCATCTCGCCGATCAGCGCGTCCTCGGAGACCCTGCCGCCGCTCATGCTCGCGCCAGAGCTCTTGTTCTTCGGATCCTGAACCGTGGACATCATCTGCGTGGCGCCGGTGCGCAGCGAGTACTTCTCCTTGTCGCCGCGAGAGATCGAGCCGTCGTCCTTGTAGCGCTCGTCGATCGGCAGCGAGTCCGCCTTGTCGGAGCCCGCATCCTTGCCGGTGCGCGCCCGCTCCTCGGCGGCGGTCACAGCGGCCTGCGCGTCGAGGTCGCCCTTCTTGAACCACATCGTCTCGCGGAACTTGCCCTTCGAACCGGGCTCCTCCGCCTTCTTCTTACCAGCGGGTTGCGCTGCCACCTGCGGGGCCGCGACCACGGGGGCCGCGACCACGGGAGCCGCGACCACGGGGGGCGCGACCACGGGGGCCGCGACTGCGACGACCGGGGCAACAACGGGTGCTGCGACAGCTGGTGCCGCGACAGCGCCCTGAGCGATCTGCGGCGCCGCGGCTGCCACCGCCGCCTGCGCGTTCGCCATCGCCCCCGGCTCACCGGCCGGCGGAGCCCACGGCGAACGATTGGGGGCCAGCGTCGCTGCGCCAGGCTGCGCGATCGCTACGGGCGCCGGCATCGCCGGTGCCTGC
>JAYVLW010000397.1:0-9023 GCA_043759315.1 Myxococcales bacterium | reverse complement strand
CCTGGAGTCGGTCTCTCCTCGACGGTAGGACGTTGAGCAGCAAGGCCAGGAGTTGGTCCCTCGCATTGTCGTCGTCAGCGCGCACAAGGACGGACTTTGGCTGGCCAGCTACGAATGCTCGGTAGACGACAATCACGGGTTGCCCCGCGTCGTGCAGGTCTCTGATCAGCGGCCATATGCCGCGGCCTCGAAAAGCACCCTGCGCGGACCGGCGCGCGTACGTCAGACGAAGCACGTCTGTCACGCTACACCGCCGAACGCACGCGCCATCACGAGCACCTTCAGATCGCTAAGACCAACGCTCCCGATCCGCGCCTCGATCGCCGCGTCGAGTACCACGATCGCTCGGCGAAGATCTTCGTCCTCGGTATAGCCGAGGTCGGCCGCGATGCGTCTCGTGGTCGCGCCGTACATTCGCGCGGCGTCGTCGTGGGCGTACGTGTTGAGGTCAGCGATCAGGTTGGCAGCGAACACGATGGTCCGTGCGTCGGCGTGGTCGCTCACGACAACACCGCATGCGCGGCGAGGGCCCCGACGTGGCGAGCGTGCGCGGCTGGCTCGTCGAGGTTGTCGTCGGTGACGTGCCACGAAGCGAGCTGGTTGTGATGGGACCTTCGGAAGGTCTCGCCTAGCCTGCTGTGTGCTCGTCGCAGGCGTGCGATCAGAGCTGGTTGTGTGACGGTGGCGATCGTTGATTGCATGGTTCTTGATTCCTGTTTCGTGTTCGCTGCTCAGTCAGTCCGGTCGAGCAACATCGCTCCTCCTTCATTCCTGTTGTCGCTTTCAGTAGTCACGCATGCGTCACTGGTCAAGGTCCAATCGACCGGAACCATGGATGTATTGCTCAACCTCTGACGTTACGAGGCGTTAGAATTTCGGCTGGAATTCTAGAAAATCTAGAAATTGAAAGCGCCCGCTGGAGGCGATCCAGAGGGCGTTCAACAATTGCAGCGACCAGCGGACGACAACTCAGCGCATGAGATTTGAGAAAGCCGTCTCGGTGGCGACCCAGTCACCATTCTTCATCGCTTCGCATACGACGACGGTGAAGCCGAGCCGGTGCGCTTCAACTGAGACCGGATCATCACGGTTCATGAACTGCGGCAACGTTGTGCAGTCGATCATCCGCGTCCGGAGTCTCTCGTTGCAAGCCCCCTCGACGCGGTATCCGCCGTCGTACGGCGTTCCTCCCTCGTCGATACCGCCGTTGGGCGTCTCGATCCATTTCCGGCGGGCTTGCTCTCCTCCGTCGCACTTCGGACCGCTCGTACTGGACTTGTCGGACGTGCCGTTCCGTTCCGACACGGCCGTCACCACCGCCAACACCGCGCAGATCGCGATGAACGCTAGAGTCCTCGAACCGCTCGGCCGGGCATGCGGATCTTTCGGCGGCGGGTTCTGCGTCGGCGTCGGATCCGAAATCGTTTGCGGAGTCGGCGCTGGCGCGAGCGTGGACTGGCAGTGCTTGCACTTAACCGCCGCGACCTTGATCGTCTCTGCGCAAAAAGGGCAGGACTTCGTCCCGATCTCCGCCGCAGGCTTCTCCTGATGCGCGACAAGTAGCTGCGCTTGCGCTTCTCTGGCGCTCCTCGTCTCCTTGGAAATCTGCCTAGCCTCAGCGACTCTCGCGGCTCTTGCGACATCTGCACTGTCATGCTGACCGACGGTGCTTGGTTGCGCCTGCCTGGCGGACTCTTCCCAGGACACCGCCGTGACGGCCCTGGGGTCCCTCTTGGCGGCCTGTTCGGGCGCGGGGCTCGCCGCGCCACTCTCGGACCCCTTCTCGGCGTTCGCACTCTGGTTGCCCTCAGCAAGCGCGGCGACCAAAGCAGCTCGAACGTCACTTTCCGGATCCTTCCCGCCACCCATGCGTCGATAATCGCACGCTGGCGTGCTCGGCTGATAGCACCGTGGGTCAGCGCCGGGGTAGTGCGCCGGAACGGCCCAAGACCTCAAAATTGAGGGGGATCCTCAGAGTCTCCGCATAGCGCGGTATCACGGACGTGCTACTGCACCAGAATGTGGCTCTGTCGCCTCGGGATGCTCGCGGTGGTGGCCGCGGGGTGCGGCAGCAAGAGCAGCCGCGACAAGCCGCCGCCGCCACTGCCCGAGGCCACCCAGCAACCCGGAGAGCCGCCGGAGCCCGCCGAGCCGACGGCTCCCGAGTTCCCGGAGGGGACCCGCTCCCTAGAGCTGGTCCGCACCGTCGGTGTGCGGATCGAGCCCGGGGATGACGCCAAGCGCATCGGCACCGTGGCCATCGACACCCGCGTCCGCTGGAAGCGCACGCAGGCGGCCAAGGGCTGCGAGAAGGCATGGGTCGAGATCGAGCCGCGCGGCTGGATCTGCGGCGACTACGTCAAGCCGTCGAAGAAGGTCGCGATGGGCCGCGAGGTCCCCATGCTCGACCGTGGCGAGCTGGTCCCAGGCGTCTACGGCAAGGTGACCGCGGCGAACTCGGTCACCTACGTGCTCGAGAAGCCCGAGGCGAAGAAGAAGCTGAAGGACAAGGACAAGAAGAAGGGCAAGCCCGTCACCTCGCCGAGCGAGGTCGATCCCGTGACGCCCGCCGCGCCGAAGATGCTCGAGGACAAGCCGCTTGTCGGCTCGATCAACGTGCGCGAGTACGAGGAGATCACCGTCGGTGGCAAGACGTACTGGAAGGTCAGCCAGAAGGACAACGAGTACGTCCTGCGCTCGGCGATCTCGCAGCACAAGCCCTCGCTCTACGGCGGTGCGCGCCTCGGCGATGACACGGGCATGGGTGTCCCCGTCGCGTTCGTGTGGCCGCGCGCGGGCTACCTCCAGGCGTGGACCTACGCGAAGTCGACCGGCGCCGGAGCGATGCGCCAGCTCTCCGCGCGCACGCCGCTCGGTATCTTCGACACCGTGAACGATCCGAAGGGTGCCCCGCTCGCCTATCGCATCGGCGACGCCGAATGGATCCGCGCCTCCGACGTCCGCGTGTTCCAGCCCGCACCACCGCCGGCGCTCCTCCAGAAGGGAGAGCGCTGGATCGACGTCGATCTCGACAACCAGATCCTCGTCGCGTTCGAGGGCGAGACGCCGGTCTACGCCACCATGGTCTCGACCGGCGGCAAGGACACCCCAACGGAGACCGGCATCTATCGCATGTGGGTCAAGGAGTCCGAGGCCGACATGAAGGGCTTGAATGGCGAGGATCCGTACTCCGTCGCGACCGTGCCGTGGACGCAGTTCTTCTCGCCCGAGAAGGGCCTGGCGCTCCACACCGCGTACTGGCATGACCAGTTCGGCGTTCGCCGGAGTCATGGCTGCGTGAACCTCGCTCCGCGCGATGCGCGCTGGCTGTACTTCTGGAGCGATCCACAGGTGCCGCCGGGCTGGACGATGGCGGCGGGCGTGGTCGAGGCGCCGGGCTCGATCGTCCGCGCGCGGACGAAGGACGAGCCGAACCCGCCGCTGCGCGGCTACGCGAAGAAGGTCCAGGAAGCGCGCCAGATGACGGGTGGCTGAGGCGGGTTGCGCTCGGCGTTCGCGCGGTGAGATAAGAGCCGCGTGACGCCCGCCGAATGCCTCCAGCGCCTCGTCGAAGGGAACGAGCGTTACGTCTCGAACGTGCGCAGCGCCGAAGCCGCGCTGAGTCACTATCGCCGCGCCGAGCTCGCAGCACTCCAGAAGCCGTTCGCCGTGGTGCTCGGATGCTCTGACTCGCGCGTTCCCGCCGAGCTCGTGTTCGACGAGGGTCTCGGTGCGCTGTTCGTGATTCGCGTGGCCGGCAACATCGTCGCGCCGTCGCAGCTCGCGAGCGTGGAGTTCGCCGCGCAGGCGTTCGACTGCGGCCTCGTCATGGTCCTCGGTCACTCGCAGTGCAGCGCCGTCAGCGCCACGCTCGACGACATGACGCCCGGCGGCGCCGATGCGTCCGAGAGCATCAACTCGATCATCAGCCGGATCCGACCTGTCGTGGTGCCGCTGGTCGAGCTCGGCAACGCCCTGCCGCGCGAGACGCTGATGCGCGCGGCGGTGCGCGCGAACATCCGCGCCTCGGTCGATCACATCCAGCGCGGGACGCCCCTCCTCGAGAACCTCACCGCGTCCGGAAAGATGCTGGTGGTCGGCGCCGAGTACGACCTGGTCAGCGGCAAGGTCGAGATGCTGCAGCCACTGCGGCCGCGCATGCCGACCGCGCCGCCGGTCGCGCCGGTCACTTGAACCAGCGCTGGCGGTGCAAAGCCGCGGCATCACCTACATCGGCTCCTGCAACCGAGCGAGCGCAACATCATCGACTCACACCGAGCGCGGGCCCGGTCTGATGCCGAATTTTGGCGACCCGATCACGGCACGCGATCTGCTTGCGTCACGCCCATGCATCGATGGGGATGGCTGCTGTTCATGGTCGGTTGCGCCGAGACTCCCGCCACGTTCGACTGGGTGACGCCTGAAGACAACGCTGCGATCGCCGCCGGCGACGCGATCGAGCTCGCCGTCGATACGACCGAGTCCGGGAACGTTCGGTTCGCCGTCGACGGTGTCGAGCTCGGCGTCTGCGATCCCACCGCCCTGGACGAGGATTGCGCGCGCGACGCGATCTACAGGTGGACGACCGCCTTCGAGCCTGGGCGGCACGAGCTCTCGGCGACGCTCGTGGGGCTCGATGGCGAGGGCGATGCGATGACCATCCTGCGAACGATCGACGTCGCGATCGAGCTGCCACCAGCCGCATACGCCGACGAGCCCGGGGTGACGATCGCCGCCGCCGGAGCCGGCTCGCTCGATCCCTCGACCGCGTATCACAGCGTGTTCGGCAGCATCCAGTGGAAGCTCTCGGGCCAGCGGGTCGTTCTCCACTCGGGCACACCGGTCGGCAGCGTATCGGCCGTCCAGGCCTGCATGAATCGCTACGGCGCCTCGATCCGGAGGTGGGCCGACCACTACGGGCTCTCGCGGGCGTCCGTCGTCGCCACGGCGATCACGGAATCGAACTGCACGAACCCGGCTGGCAGCTCGGACGGACTGTCGTCGGGGCCGATGCAGGTGACCGCCTCGACCTGCGCCGCGATCACCGGCTTGTCACGCGCGACGTGCCGCACCCGCATGCACACGCAGCCGGACTTCTCGTTCGAGGTCGGGGTGCGGTACATGAGCACGACGTCCCAGCGCGCGCAGCATCACCGCGATCCGCCGAAGATCGCGGCCGCGTACAACGCCGGCTCGGTCCGTCGCAGCACCGGCAATCGCTGGCACATGGTGTCGACCGGCAACCATATCGACCGCTGGGTCAACGCCTACAACGCGTACCGCACCTGGTCCGGTCCGTGACCGCGCGCGGTCGTCAGGTTTTATCCGAGGACCGGTAACTTCTTCGGCAGCGCGCCGAGGACCTGCGCCTCGGCGGCATCGAGCGCGACGAGGAGCTCGGCACCGAACACGTCGCCGAGGGTGTCGCGCGTGATCCGGTAGAGGGTGGGGCCCTCGACGAACACGCAGGAGTAGTCCTTGTACTCGTCGGCGATCACGATCGCGTCGCCCTCGTACGACAGCGGGAACAGGCGGCAGATGGCGGGCTTGACGCCGCGGAAGTCCCAGCCCTGCTCGATCGAGGCGCGGTGGATCGCGCAGCCGCGGCCATCGTGCTGGAGGAACAGGCAGCCGTCGTCGACCGTCTCGGTGCGGACCACGGCGCCCGAGGGATAGTCCTCGTCGTGCTCGACCTCGTTATCGAACCACGCGCGATTCTGGATCTCGGGCTTGAGCAGCGGGCGAATCTGGTCGGCACGCGCGAGGATCGCGTCGCGCTCGGCGAGGTCGACGTCGCAGCCGTACTGGCAGCACGCGTCGAGCTTCACCTTGTGGGTCTCGACCATGGTGCAGTTGTGCTCCATGCAGTCGGGCGTCAGCTTCTCGGTGAAGATCGCGGCCCACACCTGCGTGAAGCGCGGGTGAGCGAGCGGGATGAAGGAATCGAGCGACTGCATGCGGGCGCGGAATCTACTCGGTTTGGAGCAGAGTCGCGAGGTCGATCCGGGTGCCGTCGCCGCCCTCGGCGCGATCGACCGCGAGCACGAGGGCCGACAGGGTCTCCTGGTCGACGATGCAGTCGGCGTCGGGGGTGACGTGCGTGAAGTTCTTGAAGCACGACTGGACCACCGGCAGCGAGCCCTGGCGCATCCGGATCGGCGCGCCGTGGGAGCGGCAGACCACGGGGCGGACCGCGTAGACGAGGCAGCGGCCGGTGGGATCGAGCGCGGTGCAGCGATCGGCGGGGGCGGCGGCGGCGTTCGCGACCAGCGCGGCGCGGCGATCCGGGCTCCATGTCGCGAGCTCGCGCGTGATCGCGCGGGCCTCGGTGCCCGTGACCGTGAGACGCGTGTGACAGCAATCGGAGCAGCCGGTGCCGCACTGCATGTCGGCGCCGTGGCGGGCCTCGACCCGTGCGAAGAACGCATCGACCTTCGCGGTCACTTCGCCGAGCCGGCTCACGGCATGCGAGATAGCACGCGGGTATGCTGACGGCGTCATGGATCTGAACGACATCGTCGTGTTCACCAAGGTCGCGGAGACCAAGAGCTTCACCGGCGCGGCCGAGCAGCTCGGTCTGCCGAAGTCCACGGTCAGCCGCAAGCTGGCTCAGCTCGAGGAGCGCCTCGGTGTTCGGCTGGTCCAGCGGACCACGCGCAAGCTCGCGCTGACGGAGATCGGCGAGGCGTACTACGAGCGGGCGTCGCGGATCGTGGCCGACCTCCAGGCCGCGGAGCAGGTGGTGACCGACATGCAGGCCACGCCGCGCGGCCGGCTGAAGGTGACGGCGCCGATCGATCTGTCCACGCGCTACCTCGGCGCGATCATCGCCGAGTTCATCGCCGCGCACGCGGACATCACCGTCGAGCTCGACGCCACCGACCGCGTGGTCGACCTGATCGAGGATGGCTACGACGTCGCCGTGCGGTTCGGGCAGCTGCCGGAGTCCACGCTGATCGCGCGCAAGCTCGCCACGTTCGCGGGCTTCTTGTGCGCGGCCCCGTCCTACCTCGCGAAGCGCGGCACGCCGACCGCCGTCGAGGAGCTCGATGACCACGACAAGGTGCTGTTCCTTCCGAGCGCCCGCTCGACCGGCTGGACGCTCACCAACGGCGATCAGACGTTCGAGCTCGGCCGTCCGGCGCGGTTCTCGAGCAACAACCTCGCAGCGGTACGCGACGTGGTGCTCGCCGGCGGCGGCATCTCGGTGATGACCGAGTTCATGGTCGCGTGCGATATCGACCAGGGGAAGCTCGTGCGTCTGCTTCCGGACTGGGGGGCTCGCGCGATCGACGTCCAGGCCGTGTATCCCGCGCGCCAGAACCTGCCGCCGCGGCTGACCTTGTTTCTCGAGCACCTCGCGAGGTCGCTCAATCCTCCGCCGTGGGCCCAGCCTCCCGCCTGATCGCGCTCCTGGACCGCGATCAGCCGCGCCACGCGGTCCACGCCAGCCACGCCCAGCCGACGAGGAGCGCGAGGCCGCCGAGCGGCGTGATCGCGCCCAGGCCCTTCACGCCGGTGAGCGCGAGGGCGTACAGCGAGCCCGAGAAGATCACGATGCCGACCTGCAGGACCCAGCCGGCCTGCTGCGCGCCGCGGGTGGCGAGCGCACCGCACAGGACGATCGCGAGCGCGTGATACATCTGGTAGCGCGCGGCGGTCTCGAAGATCTCGAGGGAGCGGGCATCGATGCGGTCCCGCAGGCCGTGGGCGCCGAACGCTCCCGCCCCCGCGGCGATCGCCGCGTTGAGGGCACCGAGGACGACGAGCGGCGAACGAGCGAGCATGGGCGCAGCCTAGCAGCCTTGCGAAGGTCTCGGACCCACGAGCCAAGGCACTCCGGGGTGACCCACGGAATGGTTCCCCGGGCGGAACACACCTTCCGATGAGGACCCCTGTGCGTCGGGGGCCATCGCCAGTATCTGGAATGGATGACCAACATCGCTGATCTCAACAAGAAGCTCGACGACGGCATCCTCGGCGGAAAGGCCATGGAGGTCTTCGAGGAGCTCTACGCCGACGACGTGGTGATGCAGGAGAACACGGAGCCCGAGTACCGCGGCAAGGACTTCAATCGGAACCGCGAGATCGAGTTCTTCAAGACGGTCGAGGCCTGGCACGGCGGGCGCGTCTTGTCGTCGGGTGTCGGCGGCGACGTGTCGTTCTCCGAGTTCGAGATGGAGGTCTCCCTGAAGGGCGTCGGTCGGATCACGATGACCCAGGTCGCCGTCCGCCGCTGGAAGAACGGCAAGCTCGTTCACGAGCGCTTCTATCACAAGTGATCGGAACCCACGCTGACGACCACGTTGGCGCCGTCGGGTTCGATGCGGATCGGGACGTCGAGGAACAACCCGATGGTCTCGATGTTCGTGGTCGCGTGGAGTGAGAGCGGCGCGCAGCGGAACCGGCCGCCGCCCGCGAGCGCGAGCGGCAACACGAGCTGATCCGCGAGATGCTCGCCCACCGGGACCTCGGCGGCGAGAAACGCGGCGGCCTCGTCGCACGCCCGCTCGGCGACCAGCTCGGCGCGCACGCCCTTCTCGCCGAAGCCGGTGACCAGCTCGCGGCCGCGTGTGCGCCCGACCTCGATGGTCAGCACGTTGCCCGTGGATCCGGCCCGGAGCTCGCGGACCTCGCATGTCGCTTTCGGAAACCGCGCCCGGACCACCGCGAGCTCGCGCTCGGCGACGTGCGAGGGCAGGCGCGACACGATGGCGGCCGCGTGAAGCTCGGTGAGCTCGCCCGCCGCGAGGAGCTCGATCGGGCGCAGCGCTCCGCCCCGGACCTCCAGCGTGAGCTGCCCGAGCGCGCCATCACGATCGCCCACAAAGCCATGCTCGTCGAGGGTCACCGTCACGTCGGCGCCCATCGCGCGGAGGTGCGGCAGGAACACGCGGTCGAGGAACTCGAACGGCGGCGCCATTGGGTTGTGCGTGCCACCGCGGATGGTAGCGCGCAGCGGACGGCCCGAGACGATCGCCGGCACGAGGATCGTCTGCACGACGAGCGTGGTCGATCCCGCC
>JAYVLW010000396.1:0-3932 GCA_043759315.1 Myxococcales bacterium | reverse complement strand
GGCGTTGATACCGGCCTCCACCTCGGCGCCTACGAGGCGGCTACCGACGGCCCGCGAGACGCGGGCGACCCGCGCCATCATGGTTGCGCCTTCGATGGCCCCACTCTCGGCACCGATGCTGCCGATGGCCCGGGTAACGAGACCACCCGCTCCCGCAGCGAGCATTCCGATTCCGATCATCGCGAGCATGTGCGCGCAGGCAGTGGCGATGCGCGTAAAGGTCTGGTGACGCTGGATGATCGACGCAGCGGTTTGCAGCGCGTGAACGAGCTCCTTGTCGTTGCGAATCTGCGCGAAGCGCGCCTGGGCGTTCGTCAGTCGTGCGCGGCGCGCCTGCTTCATCGCCTCGGCGCTCTCGTTCGGGTCGCGGATGGCCTTGGCCGCGTAGAGGTCTTGGTCGTTGTCCCAGTCCGTGTCGAACCATCGGAGATGGCCACGGAAGGCGCCCACGACCTCGTCGAGGCTCTTGAACTTGCCGTCGAACTGCGTGACGAGGATCGACATCAGCCCCTCGCCCGCGCCCTTGACCTCGCGATCGAGAACGCCGAGATGACGCCCGAGTCCCTCGACCTTCAGGTTTAGCGCGAGCTCCTGCGTCCGCAGCAGATTCCACTCGACATCCTCGGCGCTCACGGCCTCGCCGCGAACGAGCTTTCCCTGGAGGACCCGAGTCTCGAGCTGTGTCTGCTCGACAGCGGCCGTCTCCTTCGCGTCGACGCCGGGTCCCGTTCCGAACGCCATCGTGAGGTCGTTCGTGCTCGACCGCAGCGCCGAGAGCGTGACGAGCGAGGCCTCGGCAGCGGCATCGTCGATCAGCTTGTCGCTCGCGTCGGCGATCTGAGAGATCGCGGCTGCCCGCGCGTACCTCGCCAGGATATGAGTCAGCTGCGTTCGCGAGCGAGCGTCGCCTCCGTGGCCCCGCACGGATAGGAGGACTTGCTTGATCGCCTCCGCGATCTTGTGAAGCCGAGTTGCCTGATGCGTCACGACCGGCGTCCACTCGGCGATCTGTTCGGGCGTCCCCGTGGCGAGCTCGATCTGCTTGCGCGAGACCCAGCCGATGCCGGCGAGCGCGTCGTCGGCGAGATGCCACGGGCCGAGCGCCTTAGAGATGTAGGCGAGCTGCACCTGAGATTCGGTGAGCTGGTCGATTGCTGCAGCGGCCGTCTTCGGTGCGGCGTGCCGCGCCTTCGCGCTGTCGCCGTGAGTTGCCTGCGAGAGCGCGATCTGTTCTCCGTACGCGCTGGAGGCCACCGCGAGCTGAGTGTTCGGCGAGGCGTCATCGTGGTTCGGTGCGAACGCCTTCGCGTTGGACCTCGGAAACGTCCGTGCCCAGCTCGGCGGCAATGCGAAGACGGTTCCAACCTGCACGAGCCTGAACGCATCCAGCGTGGAGCCGCCTTCGGCGAGTCCGTGCCGCTCGCGATCGAGAGCGGCTGCCACCTCCTCCGGCGTGGCATCGGCGAGATCCGCACGGACGCAGGACCACAACGCCTTGTCGTGCGCCCCCATCCACTCGATCGCCGTCCGACGCACGGCGCGGGGAGCCTTTCGGCCGACTTTCGTTGCCAGCGGCAAGGCGCCTTGCAGCTCGATCGTCGCGCCGTGCGTGAGTCCTTCACGCACAGCGAGATCGATCGGCGCCGACGGAATCAGCGAGGCCGCCGCGACGAGCGACTGCGCCTCGTCGGAGATCCCCGCGGGCTCCGGGCGGAGCGTCGCGTGCTCGAACCAGCGTGGCCCCAGGCGGCGGAGCGAGGTCGTGATCACCTGCTCGAAGATCTGTCCGAGCGCGTCGCCGATCGCCGGAACCCAGTCGTTCGTGGTCGGCAAGAGCGGCAGCACCGCGAAGTACGGATCGAGCGGGAACGCGACATCGAGGAGTGCGCCGTGACGGTCGAACAAGTGCATCGTCGAAAGCTGGCGCACCGTGGAGCGCGCGAACTCGCGCATGTCGCGCCACTGAGCGCCCGCCACCGGCACAGGAAACCCGCTGTTCGCGAGATAGAGGGCGACGTGTGGCCAGACCTTGTCCGCGTTGCCTCGCAGGTATTCCTCGGCCGGCCGCTCGACGTGCTTGACCCCGTCGGTGGCACGTACGACCGCGTTGGTTGCCTTCGTCACCGCCGCGGTTGCGTTCTCCATCCCGCCCGCCGCGTTCGCCGGAGGCTGGCTGGTCGCGGTCGCCGAGGGCGATGGTTTGGCACCGTCGGCGTTCTGCGTTCCCTGCGTGTCGGCCGGGGATCGGAGGATCGATCCTTCCGATGGGTCGCGGAGCCAGGCTGGGTCCGCGGCCACAGGGCCGGCCGAGGTCGTGGGCTGGCCGAGACTGGCCGCGACCGAAGGGCCCGCATGGAGTATTCCGATGAGCTTGACCCTCGCGACGCGTTCGAGCCGCACGAAACGCGCACCGACATCATCGCCGCTGCCGGGTCTATACGTCTCGAGCCGCCGCGCGAGCGAGCGTCGCGTCGAATCATCGAGCGTCGCGAACAGCTCGGCGAGCTGACTTTCGACATCGTCGGCGCCGGATTCGAGTACCCGGCGCAGTTTCGTGTCGATGGATTCGGGCTCGCTCGTCGCGATGGTCGGCTGTTCGGACCTTCCCTTGTTCGAGCCCTTGCTCGGTTCCGCATGTTGCGGCTCTGCCGGTTTCGCTTCAAAGCTGGGCGCCTCGGGCTGCGATGCTCGGAGCGCGTCTCGCTTACGGGCGCCGGCAAGATAGTTCAGGAGGTCATCGTGCCGGTCCTGGTTCATGCGCACGCCCGGCGCGAGCGCGGACGCGATCGGATCGGTCGGGTACTGCTTCCGCAGGCGGACCGCGAGGCTGCTGCACTCTGCCGCGGAGAGCTGATCGATCTCCGCCTTGAGCGCGGCCTCCTTCTTCTCCCACCCGGTCTTCGCTCCATCCGCGCTCGTCGCCGAGACAATCGCGAGTAGCTCGGCCTCGCGTGAAACCGCCTTCCAACCTCGCGGCGCTTCGGCCATCGTGCCAACCGCGGTCTTCTGATCGGCGAGAGCGGCTTCCGCGGTTGCTAGCTCCTGCCGGGCCGCAGGCGCGATCTCGCTCCCGTTCGAGCGAGCGCTTTCCAGTGACTTCGACGCCGTGGCGAGCTGGTGGTCGAGCGCTTGTTTCGCTTCCTGCCACCGGGTTGGATCGTTTGCGGCGTCCGCGCGACGTAGCGCCTCCACTGCCGTGCCCACTGCTGCAACGTCGCGCCCGAACCGCGAGATCCGGTCACCCGCCAGCTCCTCGGGCGAACGAGGTGGATATTGCGGCTCCACCTGCGCCGTCGCGCGCGGCGCATAGCTCGCGTCATGCCCCCGACCTCGGGATTCGTACTCGCTCACGACGCCACGCTCCAGGAGAGAGCGTCGAAGGCCGGCAAGCTGCGCATCACCGCCCTATCGGCAGGACCCCTCAGTGGTTGCGAACTATTTTCGTCTACCCCTCCTTTTCCTGTCGGTTCACCGCAACCGCCGGCGAAGTCCCGCTTCCCCGTAGCGTTCTGCGGCACCCCCAACACGCCCGTATCGATCCCCGCACCGTCCATACGGCGCGTTCTACGGCAAACGCCGGTGCGCCTCCCTCATCGATAGCCTCCGATAGCGAGTCAGGTCGAAAGACGCAGCATCAGCAATCGATCTCGTCTGATGCTGCACTCATTGTCGGAGTACTCGCTGCAACGCGCCGCTCGCATGCGCTCACGGTTTGCACGCGGCGCGATTTCCCAGCGCGCACGACCTCGCGAGGAACGCGGTGGCGTCGTCGGCCTTGCCCTCGTGCTGTGCGATCGTCGCGGCGATCGCACAGCCGGCGGGCTCGTCCGCCGTACACGCCTTCGCGGCGAGCTGACGCGCTCGCTCTACGTCACGCGCGCTGCTGGCGAGGGCGCTCGATGGTGGGCAAGGAATCGCGCGGGACGTGGAGC
>JAYVLW010000395.1:0-20595 GCA_043759315.1 Myxococcales bacterium | reverse complement strand
CGGGATCAAAGCCGGTGGCCACGTTCGCGGGCCCACGTTCGTGCGTCGCTGGCCATCAGCTTGAGGGCTGCTGAGACCCGCGCGCCCCACGTCGACCGATTGTCTCGAAGGTTCAGCGGCGGGCTCCAGCGCTTGAGCACCGCCACCTCGATCTCGCCGAGGACTGCGCACTCGGGAGGCTTCGTCCAGACAGCCATCTCGAGGCGAGCGTCCAGCCATTCGGTGAGCATGACGTCCTGCTCTTCACTCAGCGCGAACTCCGCCAGGCGCTCTGGCTTGGTCTGGTTGCGCGGGATCCCACGCAACGCCAGGTGGTCCCGCAGCAGCGCCGCAAACGAACGTCGTACCGTCGACTGCGCCGTGCGCACAGCGCGAAACGGCATCGCCTCCGTCTTCCCGACATAGAGCGCGGCACCCGGCGGTGCGTTCCCGAGCCCGAGCTCGAGCCAGACCGCGGGATCGCCGTAGAGCGCGTACAAGCCCGGATCGGTGCCGGCTGCCTCGAGCAACGTCGACCTCGGTGTCGAGAGCGCCTTGCACACGCTCGCGATCATCTCCGGTGAGGGGTCTGCCGTGATGGGATCCATGGATGTCGAAGGAGCATACGCGCCGACCGATGCTGGTGCCGATCACCCGAGCTGCTAGATTCGGCGGCGATGATGAAGACCGTCAGGATTGTCGTGCTGATCGGGGCCGCGATCTCGTTGGTCATCTCGCTTCTCTGGTCCCTCCTGACGCGCATGCCGCGCGCCGCACGCGGTCGGGCGCGCCAGCTGCTGTCCTCGGCGAGCTGGCTCGGCGAGGCGTCCAAGGACGGCGAGCTCGTCAAGCTCACCGGCATCGTGCGCACGAGCGAGGCGGGGGGCCATCTGATGTCACCGATCACGAAGATCCGATGCATCGCGCTCCGCATTCGCGCACAGGCCCGCCGCGGTCTGGACCCACGCGCGAAGTTCGTCGAGAAGATCGAGTACAAGCCGTTCGAGCTCGAGGATGCCGAGGGCAGGGTCTCGATCGAACCGACGGAGGTGCTGTTCGACGTGTCCCCGGTGAGGCAGGGCAAGCCGGACGCGAGCCTGCGGGCGAACGTCCTCTCCGATCTCGGACACGCGGACGCGAACACCGTGAAGTCGAACCTCGAGGAGACCGTGCTCGAGATCGGCGCCACCGTCACGATCGCGGGCACCCTCGCCACCATCGATGGCAAGCATCGGCTCATCGGTCCGATCGCGTGTGCGGCCCAGCGCATCGTCGATCTGTCCAACGAGCCCTGACCTTCCCCAGGTGCTCACGAAGCCCTACGCCCGAGCCGCGTGCCAGCCTTTGTCCTCGATTTGCCAGGGCACTCCTGTCGCATCGCCTCGAATTTCCGAGGGTGCCGCACCCAATAACTGCCGTGCCTGCGGCCCGCTCCCACTGGCACTCGGATTACTCAGCACATCGGCATGCGCCGTCAGCTCCTCGGTCTCCTCCTCGCTGTCCTCCCGTCATCGGCTTGCGATGGCGACTGCGTCGACGGCGTCTGCCCCGACCTGTCGCAAACGCGGCCGGTGCCCGGTCCGTGCGAGAGCGCCTACACGACCCCCTGGTACGAGCGAGCCGTCGGGCCGGCGCTCCTTCGGTTGGCTCACGGTTTCAACCGGTAGGCCTGCTCGATGACGGCCGCCATGTCCGGCCCCTTCCAATGCGGCTCGATCCACCGCAGCCGCTGGTCAGACCAGGTCTTCGCGGCTCGCCGCCAATGGCCGCGCACCATGTGGCGACGGAGGAGTGCCCGTCCACCCGGCGCGCGCTCGAGCTCCTGGAGTTTGCGGACGCGTGTGATGTCGATCGTCCCGGGTAGAAAGTAGACCTCCTCGGAGCTGAACGCGCGCGGCTTCGTGGTCGACCGCGACGGGACTGAGGGTGGCGATCGCGTTTGCGGTTCGACGCCCGCACTCGTCGCGTACAAGATCGCGTTGATCACCGTCCGCAGCAGGCCGCGGATTGGATTCGTGTCTGGCGGCGGCGGATCGATGTCGGGGAGAGGCGCGATCTTGTCGAGGTAACCCTGCACCGGCACCTCCTCGCCGAGAGCGATCTCGTGGCGAACGAGCGATGGGAGGTCGGCACCGAGCGCATCGCACGCGATGCAGATCGCGAGCGAGCGGGCATCGCCCGCCCGGCGCTCGCCGACATGAACGGTGACGACGCGCAGAAGCTGTCCGGCGAGTGCCTCGTTCTCGCGTCGTGCGAGCAGGCGTTCGGCGAGTGATAGGACGTGACGATCGGTAAACACGAGCGCGAACGTTGGAAACGGCACGCGCAACTCGTTGCCGACGACGTCCAGCTCCGTCTGGTCGAGCGTGTACGCGAGGGCCTCGTCGACCCAGAACGTCTTGCGACGATGCACCTCGAACTCGATCATCAGCGGCAGATATGGCAGGGCTCGTGCCCCTGGCCCCCGAACAAACCGCTGGACCTCGAGATCGCCCGCGACATCGAGCTCTGCGACGGGGCTGGTTTCTCCAAAGCTCGGATCACGACGCGTGCGCTCCGCGATCGCGCGGACAAGCTCTCCGCTGCCTTCGATGGCGCCGGCGACGCGCTCGTAGGCGAGCGGAGGTGGATGTTTCGGAAGCTCCGAATCGACGAGACCGAGCTCCGCCCACATCCACGATGGATCGTAGGCGGGTTGCTTGTCGCCCAGCGCGCGTTGATACATCGCGACGAGCCCTTCGATCAGATCGATCGCGCGACCGCGGAGCTTCGGATCGCGCGCTCCTTCTCGAGGCGTCGCACCATCGAGCGCCGGCACGGGTTCGTCGACCCACCGGCGGTAGTGCGCGCCGTAGTGGCCGAGCAGGAGCGGCTCGGTAACCTCCGAGGGCAGCGCCGGTGGCTCGTCATCAGGTGCATCGGAATCGCCAGCCAGGAAGCGTGCGCGGATGCGATCCTTGACCTCGCGCTGGAGGTTCGTGTGCACGGTGGCTTGATGTCGGATCGCATCGCCAGCCCACTTCTCGAGTAGCGCCCGCGCACGTTGACCGCGCTCGACGGTCTGCGTCTCCACGAACACGTGCTCGTCGCGACGCTCGATCCGTCCGAGATCCTCCGCGATCCAGGTGTCGCCTTCGCGTTCGAGATCGGAGCGAGCGTCGAGCGCCCGCTCGAATGCGAGGGTATCGACGAGGTTGAAGCGAACCGTCGTGGGGACGACGAGCTCGCCGTCGCCCGTTCGCATCTCGGGCACTGCCACATCGAGGAAGGAGCCAGCCCAGACCTCGTGAAGGAACGGCCCCATCGTCTTGTAGAACGTGTCGATCGAAGCACCGCGATGCTCGTTCAGAAACCTCTCGCGATGCGCGCGAAGCTGCGAGATCACCGAGTCCTTGTAGAGCGCAGGAATATGCAGGAGGCCCGACTCGATCTCCGGACCGCCCGACGGTCCTCGCGGGACTACACGTGCGGCGACGTGCTCGTACAGACCGATCGATCGCGAGCCCATCCGCTCGTGGACCGTGATCTCTCCGCCTTCGATCGCGTCGCGCAGCGTAAGCGACACGCCAGGGAGCACACCGACGACCGTGTAGAGCCGAACCGATGACCGGCGGCACGCGGAGAGAAACGTGAGATCACCCTCTGACAGCTCGGCTTCGGCCATGAACCGATCGACCGCCGTCTCTCCCGTCTCGGCATCTCGATCGAACGCGAACCAGGCGTCCTCGGCTGCATCCGACAAAGCCTCGAGGCCCTCGGGCAGCGAGTCGATGTACGCCACGTGAGGGCCCCAGAATTCCTCGTGAGCCTCGTCGCGCACGTCACCGGCGAACGTCTCGACCCAATGATCCAGGCGCATCAGCGCCTCGGCTCGTTCAGCGCGCGTGTACGTCCCAAGCGCCCCACAGCACTTCTTGAACTTTTTGCCGCTGCCACAGGCGCAGGGTTCGTTGCGGCCGATCTTCATCGCGCCGACGGTACCGGAACCCTTCGCGTCCTGCGAATACTCGGCGACCAGACCGAACCGAGCCCCCGCAACGGCAGCAGCGCTCCGATCCGCGTGAGGACGTCTGGAGAACGAGTCTACAATGTCGAGATGGGTCGCGAGTCACGGGAGGCGCGCACGCGACGTCTCCTCGAGAACATGCCGAGACCGATGCTGTTCGCGCTCGCGCGTGGGTTGGATGCTGACGTCGACGCCAACACCTTCAAGGACGATCTTGTCGACGTCCTCGTGACCGTGTCCGTGAGCGATCTACGGCTGGTTTCGAGTAGCTCGATCGCTTCGAAGAGCTCGCGCGCGAAAATGCCTGGGTCGTCGGCGTTCTGACGCCAGCGCTCGTCGATTCGTTCCGCCGCGCGAGCTGCGCGCTTCGAAAGGTACGCTTTCACGACTTCGCGACGAGACGGCGGGCGAACGCATGCGCGTCCTCGAACTCACCACGCGCGAACTGCGCGGCGCTCTCTTCGAGAGCAGCATCGAGCTCGCTCCGCGACCGTCAGATCACCGTTGTCTGGCAGCAAGACCTCGACCGCGACACCTTCGGGAAGATCGACTGGCTCGTCGAGGACAATCTGCCCATTGTGGACATGAACTCTGAGCGCCTTCACGCATAGAAGAATAGCACCAGCCGGCCCAATGGGATCGCGGGAGGATCGGGGCGGTCCCGTGGTTCCGGGCCGCTCAAGGGCGCCAAGAGCCAGCGTGACCGATCCAGCTGAACAGATCTCCCAGTGTCCAGTGCTTCGTCGTCGGATCAAAGGTCGCGTCGTAGAGGAGCACACCGATCGACATTGTCCGGCCCCCAACAGGCGGACGAGGACGCAGCCGATCGCAATCCGGATACGGTGGACGTGATGAACCTACGGCTGACCGTCGTCCTGTGCGCGTGCGCGGTCTCGCGTCGAAGGCCCTCGGCGTGAGCAACTCCACCCTGCACTACTGGTTCGGTCAGGTGGGGTTGTCGCTGCCCCTGGTGGCGGCCGGATGAACAGCGCGAAGTCGAACATCGAAGAGACCGTGCTCGAGATCGGCGCCACCGTCACGATCGCGGGAACGCTTGCCTCCATGGATGGCAAGCATCGGCTCGGCGATCCGAACGCGTGCGCGGCCGAGCGCATCGTCGATCTGTCCAACGAGCCCTGAGGAACCGGCTACGCGGGCGACAGCATGTTCGTGGCCTAGCCTCCGGCAATCGACATCGATAGCTGCTTCGGTTCCGCGACTTCGGGTGCCTCCGTGAGATCGCGATGAACAGCGGCCTCGATGATCGTCCGGGCGACGTCGTCCAGGTGCTTGGTCAGCTCGCCGTGCAGCGCGTTGAACTGCGGCATGAACGTCTCATCGAGAAAGCGGCGCTTCACCCGGAGCATGATCGTGGTCGCGTGCTGTCGGCGTCGGCGGAACGGTTCGAGCTTGTACCGTCGCGCGAGTGCGACGAACAGCTGCTGCGACCAGCGACTCGTCAGCGTGAACCGGAACTCTTCAGGCTCGTCCTTGAGCTGTTCGAGCCGCGCGAGGATGCGGGCCAGTGCCTCCTCCGCGGCGACCTTCTCACCGGTCGTGGTCGCACCTGCGTGAAGCGATTCGATCTTGAGGAGGCGCTCGATCAGGCGGTCGACGTCCATCGCTCGAGAATCGCACGCCGGCCTGACGTCCAAGATCTGGCCCGCGTGATCGTGTGCGAAGCTTCGTGCATGGCCGCAGTGTGCCCGATGCGACGAGGAGCTGCGCGATCTGGTGCACCAGCCGCGTGTACGAATCGGCCGCCGCGTGGTGAACCTCGTCGACCACCACGATCTCATAGGCGTCCTTCGCCAGCCTCGCGAGCCGGTCGCCTCGTGCTGGCGCACCAGCAGCTCTGCGAACTGTCCGTGCCGAGCGCCGCGCGGTACCTCGCGGTCAGCGCGCGCTTGGCGCCGATCTCGACGCTGCGCATGACCCACCCCGGGACCAGTGTCGCATCACTCGAGCGTTCTGGTACACAGGTCCGGTGAACAGCTACTGCGAGCGCCTGGGCATCGCCGTACCGTCGCTCGCGGCCGTCCGCGCACATCCGGAGGCGAAGCCGTACGCGCTGTTGTAATCTCCTGGTATGCAGTCCTGGTGGGGCGTGGTGGTTCTGTGCGCGGTCGCGGCCTGTTCATCGACCCCGGCGCCGCAGCTGGTCGACGTCCTCGACGCCACGGCCGCCGAGTGCGCGAGCGGCGGCGTCGTCATCCACACCGGGCGAGACGACAACGCGAACGGCGTGCTCGACGCCGACGAGGTCGAGAGCTCCGAGTCGGTCTGCGCGAACACGACGACGGTCCGCACCTCAGCGAATGCGGTCGTCGAGCCGCCCGGGCCAAACTGCGCCGCGGGCGGCACCGCGGTCCAGACCGGCGTCGACGCCGACCACAACGGTGTGCTCGAGGGGGCGGAGATCGAGAACGTCGTCTACGTATGTGCGGACCAGATCGATCCGCGTACCGTGATCGGCGTCCACGATGCATCCGCGGCGCAGTGCCCCGCCGGAGGCTCGGTCGTCGAATCGGGTCTCGACCTGAGCAGCGACGGAACGCTCGATGCGAACGAAGTCACCAGCACCTCCGTGCTGTGCTCCGGTGCGTTCCCGACCGACGGAATCTTCGCCGGCGACTTCCACCTGCAGAACGCGTTCGACGAGGCCCTGCTCCGCCACTTCACGCAGATCACCGGCGCCCTCGTGATCGAGCCGGAACCCGGCCTGCTCGCTATCGAAGCGCCGACCGTGGATATCATCGCTGGCGAGGTCCGCATCTCGCGAGCCTTCGACTCGCTCTCGATGCCGCAGCTCGTGACCGCCGGCAGCATCCGGGTCCTCAACTCCGCGGACGTGGCCACCCTCGCCTTTCCGGCCCTTCCCTCCACCTACGGGATCACCGTCGAGCATCCCGTTCGCCTGTCGGCACTCCACGCGCCGCTGCTCGCGTCCCTGCACGAGCTCGCCATCGATGCGAACACCCTGTCGACGCTCGAGCTCCCCATCCTCGCGACCGTCGCCACCGACGCCACCATCGCCCGTACGGCCCTCACGTCCCTCGACCTGTCGAACCTCACCAGCGTCGGAGGACGGCTCTCGATCTCCAGCGCTCCGCTGCTCTCCGCCATCGACCTCCCCACCCTGACGAATGTGAACAGCCTCGCGCTAAATGACCTGCCGCTGCTCTCGCAAGCCGGCTTGACGATCGCGCCGCTCGTCGACATCCCCGGCGGGCTCGGGCTGACGAACCTGCCCTGGACCAACGTCACGTCGTTCGAGTCCCTCGCCCACGTCGGAGACCTCGCGGTGGTGCTGCCCACACTGACATCGCTGACCGGATTCGGCGCGCTCACCGCCGCCGACACCATCACCATCGGAGGCACCACCTCGCTCGCCTCGATCGCCGGGTTCCCGCACGTCGCGACGCTGTCGAGGCTGCGGATCGAGAGCAACGCCGCCCTCCAATCGATCACGGGATTTCCCGAGCTCGCGCAGCTGCAGCGATTCGAGTTCTACCTGAACGGCACCGTCGAGCTGCAGGGGCTGCAAGCGCTTCGCGGCTGCACGGTCCTCGATGTCTACGGAAACACGAAGCTCGCGACCGTCGACGCTTTTCATGCGCTCGACTCCGCCGATCGCATCTTCGTGAGCCAGAACCCCGAGCTCGTGACCTTCCGAGGCTTCGAGCAGCTCGCGAGCCTGTCGTCATTCCAGGCGACCGACAATGCGAAGCTCGCGAGCGTCCGCTTCCCGGCGCTCACGAGCGTGAGCAGCCTGAATCTCCTCGACTACACGCTGACCACGATCGCGTTCCCGGCGCTCTCGTCGGCCACGCAGATCCAGATCCGGGGACGGCTCGCCGACATGGCCGGACTCGCCGCGTTGCGTACGGGTACCGTCTGGATCGAGGAGGATCAGCTGTTGTCGTTCTCGTTGCCCCTCTGGGAAACCGGAGGCCTCTACATCCGCGGCGCGAACGCGATGACGGCCATCCACGTGCCGTACTGGACCTCCGGCTCGCTGTTCGTCGAGGACGCCGCAGCTCTCTCCACCTTCGAAGCGCCGCTCCTCGAGGAGCTGACGAACTTGTGGATCAACCACGCGGACTCTCTGCGCGAGGTCCGGCTCCCGGCCCTGCAACGGACGAACGGCCTCGTGCTGCAGTCCATGGCCCTGCTGCACCTCGTGGACCTGCCTTCCCTCGCCGCCATCACGCCCCAGGGACTCGTCTCCGTGCTCGCGCCGCAGCTCGGTCGCTGCCAGGTCACGGACATCCTCGACCGCGTGGCCTATCAGGGGACGCCTCTTCTCAACGCTCCGAGCTGCGAGACGATCGAACGATGCCACCTGCAGGCGCCGCTCGCCGCGAGCGTACCGGCCGGCACCGTCGTCGACGCGCGTGGACGCGTGCGCGTGATCGGGCTCACCGATCAGTCTCCCGGCGTGGATCCCTCGGCCGTGGTGCGCCACGAGATCGGATACGGCGCACGCGCCTCCGATCCACAGGTGACAACGTGGGCGTGGAGCACGAGCACTGCGACGCCGGGCTGGAACGACGCGAGCGGATTCGACGAATACGGCGGCAGCGTGACACCTCCCATCGGTAGCTATGACGTCGCGGCGCGCTTCTCCGGCGATGGCGGTCGAACGTGGACCTATTGCGACACCGACGGCAGCCAGAACGGCTACCAGGTCGCCAACGCCGGTCACCTGGACGTCCAATGAGGTGCGCCGCATGGTTCCTCGCGCTGGCCGCGTGCGCCGCGGACCCCGTTGCCTCGCAGCTCGTCGAGACGCTGCCCGAGCTGCCGGGCGGCATCTGCGCACACGGCGGCGTCGTGGTTCGCGTCGGCGCCGATGACAACGACGACAAGGTGCTGCAGGACTCCGAGGTCGACCTCACCAAGTACGTCTGCGACGACGTGATCGTTGCACCGACGCTCGTCGACGTCTCCGCGGAGCCGCGCGGCGCGAACTGCACCTACGGCGGCAAGGCCATTCGCGTCGGCGTCGATTCCAACGCGAATGGAGTGCTGGATCCGGCGGAGGCAGGCGCGTCCGCCTATGTGTGCGATGCCGATGGCGCGCCCTACGTCATCGCGATCGTTTCCGAGCCTGCCGGGACGCACTGCGCCGCAGGTGGCGTGGCGATCCTGAGCGGTCCCGACGAAGACGCCGACGGAGATCTCGACGCCTCCGAGGTGCTCGCGACGACCTACGTCTGCAACCCGGGATCGTAGAAGTGGCTTTGTGACCCACCTGCCGCACTTCGCTGAACGCGTGACGGCGAGCTGGTCACCATGTTCACGCGCGCTGTAGCCAAGCTCGTCGAGGAGCTCGGGCGAGATGATCGTCTGACCAGCGCCGGTGTCGACCGCGAAGCGCAGGGATTGTTCGCGGCCTCGTGGTCCCAACACGCGACCCGGGACGATGATCAAGTCGCGGTTCGGTGAGAACCTGGTCACCTTCATCGAAGCCAGAACACGGAGGGGACGCGTTGTCGTGCGGCTCGCGCTGACGGGTCACGTCACCGAGGAGATGCAGCGGCACTATTCGACCGTTGGTCTCGATGAACAACGCGCGGCGATTCGGGGGAATCTCATAGGAGGATCAAGCTGGAGGCGAGCCAGCAACGCGCAGAGAAGGCCAAGCCAAGATGGCGCACCTGGGTGGGCGCACATACACGAAAGTAGCGAGGTCGCAACGAAGGCGCCGAGCCCCATGACGCAGGCGCCAGGTGCAGCGACATGATGCAGGCAAATTCGGAGGTGTCCTGGAGCCGGACAGGTCACGCCGTAGTTCGGGCCAGAACGCGCGCGCCGAGGATACAATCGACGCCTCGTGGGCGGTTCCAGGGTGTAGGACGCGTAAGACGGAGCGGCTCTAGAACACGAGCCCCGGGCAGGGAGGCGTACGCATGTCGACACCAGTAGATCAAACCGCCATCGATAGCCCATGAGGGCGAAACCAAGGGCAAGAACGATCAGCCGTTCGAAGCCCCTCATCGGATCCCCGCGTTCACGTCGACGATTGACGTCGGCGAGCAGGTTGTCGGTAGCGACCATCTTTTCGAGCTAGGGATGCCCACCCCGCTCGACAACTTTCGGGGGACAGGACGCGTCGTTGGACGGTCCCATCAGATCGGCGCGGCAGCTTCGACGGCAGCTCCTCTTGCGTGGAACCCCCTGATGGCTGGAGGGGCGCCTGCGCCGTCCGCCGACCCGTTCTCTGTCGAGAAAGGCGCCAACGAAACTCCACTCGAGATCGACGTCCGTGCGGCGGCGCCGATTCGGTGCAGGTTTCGACCTCTGACCGCGGGTACGTTCCGGTCGCAGATCGACATCGAGATCTTGTGGTCCGATGGGGGGCGGACCACTCGCTCTGTTCTGATCACGGGCCGCGCAAGAGATCTGGAGGATGTACCGAATCCAAGCCAGGTAGACCTCGCGCGTGCAGCGGTGCCATCGGACGCGAAGGATGTCCCGATGGCGGTAGCTTCGCCCGACGAGAGCTTCAACACCGCGACCCGGCGCGCGAGCGACAATGCCGAAGGGCTCGCGATCGCCCAGGAGAACGGGGTCAAGAACGCGAAGGACGAAGCCGCCTCCTACAAGGAGGAGATACCGGAGGGACCGTGGTGGGGAGAGTTGGCGGCGTTCGCGATCTCCATGGGCGTTGCCGGCGTCGCAGCTGTCGTTGCGCGCGCGTTCGCGACGAAGTCCATCGCCTGGGCCAAGGGCATCACCGACACCGCGGGAAAAACGGAGATGCAGAAGACCGCTCTCTTCAACAGCGTCGTCGACGGCCTCAAGGACGGAATCAAGAACGGGAACAAGGTCGCGACAACAGCCGCAATGAAGCCACGCAAGCCTCGGACACCCACGCAGACTCCGGGCGGCGGTCAGTTCAGCTCGAATCCCTCCATCGACTTCTGGGCGACCCAAAGCGACATGCTCGCCACCATCCGCAGCGACAACCGCGACCTCGTGACCCACGCCTTCGCGCAGCTCGAAAAGGCTCCGCCCGAGGATGGTAGGCTCGGCATGCAGGCAATCGCCGACGGGCTGGCCGTCGCACGTGGAGGAGGTAGCATCACGCTTGCTCAGCAGCTGGCTTCCGAGACGCAATGGGTTGCGGGCATTGCACGTGGCTCACGCGGCGAGTCTGCCGCCATGACTGATCAAGGAGAGGTCGCGACCACGAACCTCGACAAGTTCGAACACAAATTGCACTTCGACAAGATCGACGGCGTACTACGCCTGCAGGTGAGCTTGCCCGATCTGTCGAACCCATCGGACGCGAAGGTGAACTCAGCCACGATCACCGGCATTTCGCAGGAGATCGCTGATCGGCTCCGCGACAACCCGCTGGGGCGTGTTCCGTTGCCGATCGTGTTGCAGGTCACGACGAAGAACGGGCCGAAGACGTTCACGCGCGACGAAGCGGGTCGTATCCGTGTCGACCAGGACTTCTTCGACGATCCGAGCGCCGAGCCTCAGCAGATCCAGGGCGCAACACGATTGTTCTCCCACGTGCTCTCGAAGAGTCTGTCCGGCTGGGGTCTTCCCGAGATCCAGACCGATGACGCTTCGAAGCGGGGAAGTCCGTGACAAGCACCGGGATCCCGCGAAGCGGTTCAGTCATCCTGGTGGCGGCGCTCTTCCTTGCCTGCGGAAGCGACCGGGAACCCGAGAGCACGTCGGCGAATCAACGTCTGGTCCTACCGGCTCGCCCCGTTCGCGACGGCATGCTTGCGTTCGACGGCAGCTTCGCGCTTGGTCACCGGCTGACGTGCGACGAGTCCCACCACTCCGATCAGCTCGCAAACGGTAAGCGGAACCAGGTTGCTGACCGCTGGAATTTCGTCCCGGCCTTCGCTATCGATCACGCGCCAGTTCCTTGCAACTCCTACCAAGCCTGCGCCAGCGAAGGCCGTTGCCCGCACCAGGATGGGCTGCTCTGCAAAGAGCACGAGCGCGCCCTCGTTGACCACCAGGCCGCCGAGGTCTACTGCAAGCAAAGGGGGGCACGGCTTCCGACGTATTTGGAGTGGCAGCGCGCGGTCCGCGGGATCAGAGGTGACGTCTACCCGAGGGGGGACACATGGGACCGAGAGCGGGATTGTTTCCTGCCAACCGAAACGCCTGGGCTGCCCAACGCGGGCCGCGCACCGAAACCGTTCGGGTGTCAGCAGACCTCGTTCGACGGTGTCGTCTATCACGTCGTGTCGAGGAGCGACGTCGAGTGGACCAACGACACGGCTTGCACCCCCGAAGGTACGGACGGCCCTGCCGGCGCATACATCGCCGACCCCGAGTTGAACCAGGTCACGCCCACCTACCGAACCGGACAATTCCGGTGTGCGAGATCGTCCTGGGGGATTCCACAGAACGAGGTTGGCGGCGTCAACCCGCGTGGCGACTTGTGAGCGGAACTTCGGTTTGGCTCCGCGCCACTCGGAGCAGCTGATGATGGAAGACGTCATCGATCAGGTCGCGTTCATCACGGCTTCTGTCGAAGCCCGCCTCTGTGGTCCCAAGGATCGGGAGCGAGCTGACGCTCTTGCTAGCTTGCTGACGACGACGCAAGCACGAATCCTGGAGCGAAGGTCAAGCACAGCATTCCCCCCCGCCTCGGTGCTCATCCTGCGCCGGCTCGGTGTCTCGCGGACCGAGGAGCTGGTCATCTGGTTGCTCGTGTCCGTGGCGCTGCGACGCGAGGTACGCGCGCTCGTTGCGGCGGCGACCAGCGAGTCCGGGAACGACCCCACGCTGGAAGGCATCCGTCAGATCATCTATGGGGCGCTGCCCACGCCGGAGGCCTTCAACGAGCTATCGGCCAACGGCAAGCTGCGGCGCCTCGGGATTCTCCAGAGGACGGACGGCGGCGATAACCTGCACGAGAGTCGGCAGACCTGGACGATCGCGCGCCGAGTGCTGACCTCACTTCTAGGCGACCTCGACACCGACCCAGCGCTCGCGCCGTTCACGATCGACCGTCCCGTAGCTGCACTCGAACAGCTCGCCATTCCCGAGCGCGACGTCGAGGAGGTTCGCCTCGCCCTCGATGGGGCACGATCGGTTGTCGTGGTGGAGGGCGGACCCGGATCCGGTCGACGGACAGTACTCGAGGGTGCCGCGACCGGCTCATTGCTCACGATCGACGCGCGAAAGCTCGGCACCGAGATCTCGCAGCTGCGCGATCGGCTGCGCCAGCTCGCGCTCGAGTGCTTGATGCACGACAAGACGCCGCTCTTGTGCAACCTCGACGCGATCGCCGAAGAACGTGGCGAACAACTCGGCGCCATCGTCAGCATCCTCGGCGGCACGCTCGATCGGCAGATCTTGGTGACGTGTCGACGTCGTCCAGTCGTGGACTGGGGGCGGCCGGTGGTCGTGATCGAGCTCGGTCGCCCCAGCCACGCGCAGCACACAGCGTTGTGGCGCTCTGCACTCCATGGCGCCTCGGCGGAAGATCCAGGCGTGCTCGCAGCACGATATCCGCTCGCGCCGTCGCTCGTCGCTCAAGCCGCGGCGGCCGCGAGGGCGCACGCGTCTGGACAGGCGATCAGCTCCGACGACATTGCTCGGGGCATCCGTACCGTGCTCGACGATCGACTCGTCGCGTACGCGAGGCGCGTGACAGTCACGCAGACCTGGGCGGACCTCGTGATGCCCAGTGACCTGGCCGATCCGATCAGGGAGCTGATCGCTCGGGTGCGCGGCCGACACCAGGTCTACGACCAGTGGGGCTTCGCGGCGAAGGTCGGGCGGGGCCTCGGCGTGTCTGCGTTGTTCTCCGGCCCGCCGGGAACCGGCAAGACCATGGTCGCCGGATTGATCGGAAAGGATCTTCAGCTCGAGGTCTATCAGGTCGACATGGCGAAAGTCGTCTCGAAGTACATCGGCGAGACGGAGAAGAACCTCGCGGCGTTGTTCGACGCAGCGGAGGCCGGCCACGCGATCTTGCTGTTCGACGAAGCCGATGCCCTGTTCGGCAAGCGCACGGACGTCAAGACCAGCAACGACCGCTACGCCAACCTCGAGACTAACTATCTGCTCCAGCGCCTGGAGAGCTTCACCGGCATCTGCCTCCTGACCAGCAACCACGAGTCGAACATGGACCCTGCGTTCCAGCGCAGGCTCTCGCTGCACGTGCGGTTCGAGCTCCCGGAACCCGACGAGCGCGCGAAGATGTGGAGCACAGTGATTCCGGACGCCGCCCCGATCGCCTCGAACGTGGACTACAAGGCGCTCGCCCGAAAGTTCGAGATGAGCGGCGGACACATCCGGAATGCTGCCTTGCGCGCGGCGTTTCTCGCGTCGAATCAGGGCACGCCGATCACCACAGCGCTTCTCGAGAGTGCCGCACGCACCGAGTACGAAGCGATGGGCAAGCTGGCGGAGTAGCTCGATGGGCGACACCGGCTGACCGAAACCTCTGTTTCGGGCAGAGCCCGCGTTAGGCTCGTCGGGGCTCGGAACGCCCGTAGTACCGAAGGGACACTCTTGATCATGCGTTGCGCGTTCTGCGAGAGCTCCGGCGACGAGTGGCGCGGCTGAGCCGTGACCGGCCCGGATTCCGGTTCTCGACGATACTGCGCGCCGAGGTGATGAGTACTCCGCCGGGTGGTAGTCCCGAATCCTATTGCGTCAGGCCGAAGACGCGAACGCTGAAGTCGCTGTTCTGGTTCGAGAAGTATGGGGTGTGCCCGGCCATCGTCATTGAGATTGTTCCGGGCCCGGAGAAGCCCCACGCGCCCAGAGAATTCCACGACCCTGTACGCGGGTTGTAGTGCTCGGTCTGCCGCGCCAGCGTGACGCCATTGGACTCGACGAATGCGAGGTACGGCACATCGCCGTCGGCACCGAGCGCCCAGTTCAGGACGCTCGTGTAGCCACCGTCGTTCCGTTCTCCTCCGAGGAGTTGCCAGTTTGTTCCATCCCACTGCTTGACGTAGAGCCCGTAGTGCACGCCGCTGACGGTGACTTGACCGAACGCGACCGTCGGCTTGTCTCCCGCAAACACGAGCTGTGGCTGCTGGGCCGCGAGCGTGGAGTTCATGCTGAGGATGCCGCCGACGAGTTGCCACGAGGTCCCATCGAACTTCGAGACATAGACCCGTTGGTGCCCGGCGCCGAACTCATTGAACGCGACGTAGGGGACCCCCTGATGGACCGCAATCGAAGGCTCGGCGCTGCCGGCGAGCGTTGGGTTGTTATCGACATTGCCGCCAGCTAAGACCCACGATGTGCCATTCCAGTGGCGGACGTAGACGGAGTACCTTCCGCTCACGAGTTCCGTCCACGCGATCCACGGAACGTCGCCATCGAAAGCGATGCTGATGTCTCGCCAGCTGGTGCCGGTCGTCGAGGCGTTGGCGGGGTCAACGGTGAGCGCACCCCCATCCTGGACCCACGTCGCCCCTTCCAGGTGCGCGGTATAGGTCAGCGCGCCCTCGCGCCACGCGACCTGCAGACGCGATGTGCCTGCCCCGATCGCCAACGAGTTCATGTCGATTGGCACGGGCGTGGGCGTTCCATCCGAGACCCAGCTCGACCCATCGAAGTGCGCGACGCGCGCCGTGTAGCCGGTCGCGTCCTCGTCCCGATACGCGATGTACGGCACTCCGTTACGACTCGTCATGACGTCGAGAGCGAAGTGGTGGTCAACCTGGCTGAATGTGTTCGAGGTCGCCCAGACGCGTTGGTTGATGTGAAACCACTGGGTCCCGACTACGTCGCCGATCTGGGCCATGACCGCTCCGCTGCTCTGGCCGTCGAGAGTGTCGAGCAGTCCATCCGCCACGAGGGCACCAATGTTCGCGTCGACGTTCCAGGTGGGCGTGATCAGCACCTGGTTGCCCCAGGCGTCGTGCCCGACCGCGTCGAGTTGGACGCGTGACCCTTCGCGTACGACCAGCGTGCCTTCAATCGGCTGACCGAAGTTGTCGAGAATCGAGACGCTCGCGAGCGCGCCGTTCGAAACGTTCACGGTCGCGGACGCTGTATCCGCGCCGACCCGCGCCTGAACGATCCCGCTGCCGACCGTCCGCGCGCTGAACGTCACGCCCGTGGTGCCGGTCGTCGTGGTGCCGCGAGTCGCGCTCGCCGATTCAGGCACAAGCGCGAAGCTCACCGCGAGATCATCGATACCCTTGAGTGCGAAGAGCTTGTCGAACCCGGCTGCGATCGACTGGGTGCCCGGCGTCAGCGATAGCGAACCCGGCGCGTACGTTCGCGCGACGTCAACCAGTAGAGTTGCGGTCGCGGCTGCTCCCAGGTTGTCGCGGGCCGTCACTCGGTATTCGAGATCGTTGCCAGCGCCGAGCGTGAAGGCGTTCGCCGGAATGATCGCGGCGAAGGTGTCGAGCGTTGTCTCGGGGTGCATCGCTACGCTGGTGAACGATGGCGCGCCGACCTGCCGGTACTCGAGCTGCGCGCCGGCGATCGAACCGCCAACGTCGTAGTCGCGGATCGTGGCTCGCACGTAGACTGGCGCGCCCGCGCGGATGGTTGGCGCTGTGGGCACCGACGCCTGGAGCGCGACCGTCGGCGGGTTGTTGCCGATTGCCAGCGCGGCGGCCATCGGCAGATACAGCGTGAAGTGCTCGACCCGCGCGGTGATCGTCGCGGTCGCCCAGTCGACCTCGCCGCCGATGCTGAAGTAGCGACCGACGGCGTCGTCGAAGTACGCGAGCTCGATGGTGCGCCCGTCGAGTTGCTGAGCCGCGAGCTGGCTCGGATCGAACCGCATCCGGAGGATCGCGGGCTTGGCGAGATCGAATTGGGTTCCCGGGGGCGAGAATCGAAATGCGGTTCCGAGCGGGGAGAATCCGTCTGCTTCGCCGGCAACGGCGCCATCGGACTTCACACCGATGACCGTGTCCTCGGCGAGGGAGCCCGGTGGGATCACGAGCGAAACATCGAAGCCGAGCGCCACTGTCCCGCCGACCGACGCGACGATCAGCGTTCCATCGTCAGGAGTGTCCGTCGGCGGGTCGGTGTCGGCGTTGCACGCGACCAACCCCAACACCACAACCACACGTGCAATTTGTTTCATCGAACGACGATAGACGAACGCAAGGCTCGGTGCGGCGCGCTGCCTTTTTCTTTGTCGGGTAGCGCTGGGGATGCCGGGCGATCCGATGCCGGCACTCCGGAGTACAGGGCCGTGAGACCGGGTTCGTCGAATGCGCGGCAGATCGCCGCGAACGGCGGCCTCGACGAGGCGAATCGAGCGCGAAGATGCGCACGGGGACGCTTGGATGTCGACCGTGAGCGGCGCCGGCTCTGGCTCAACCGAAGTACATCGGGAACCTGCACACCGTCTCGAATCCGATCTTCTCGAGGATGGGCGCCGACGTGGCCTCGCGGGCGTGCGCAGTCGCCAGCGTGATACCTCGTGCGTGGGCGTGGGCCAGTCGTGCTTGCACGAGTGCGCGGTACAGCCCGCGGCCTCGGTAGTTCGCGAGCACGACGCCCCCCATCAAGAATGCGGACCGCTCGAACGGAACGTAGCTCGCCGCCGCGGCCGGCACGCCGTCGCAGTAACCCACGAAGAGACAATGCCGGCCTTCCGCGAGGACGTGTCGATGCAACGCACGATGCGCGGCGGCATCTCCGTTCCATCCGGCCGCCATCACGTTCGCGTAGTGGTCCACCGTCCTGTCGTCAACCTCGACGACCACGCCGAGAGGGCCGCGGTCGTCCGTCGACCGCGCCATGCCACGCCCCCAGCTTGGAGCAAGGCCACGTCGCTCGAGACGTTCGCACAAGTCGGCCGGACCGCTACCTGGACCGGCGTTCCAGCGGAACTTCAGCCCGAGGTCGCGATACGTCGCGATCGCCGCGTCAATCGTGGCGTCTGCCCCTCGTTCTTCGAGCAACGAGTAGATCACTTCGTTCAGACCTCCGGTCTTGATCGAGGGCGTGACGATCTGCAGCCAGCCCGGGCGCTCGATCACCTGCAGATCGCGCAGCCGCGGAAACGCTCGGCGCGGCGTGACGATCACCTCCTCGAGAAGGTCGATCATGGGATGCGCCAGCGTACTTGATCGCGGCTCACCGCCACTGTCCAAGCCCTTGTGAAGAGCCCGGCGCACGACCGGCTTCGCTGACGTTCCGGGGATGTCGGCCGAAAGTGTGAACTGGAGTGTGAACGGATCCGGCACGGATCTCGTCGTCCGCGACAGAGTAAGCACACACGGGTCGCACACGCTTGTGTGACCGTTTTCCGGCCTACAGAAGCTGCGCTCGCCGTAGCTCTCGCCGGACGCGGCGCTCGACCTCGTCGAAGTGGGGGACCTCGCCGAGGTACTCCCCGAGCTCCCGCTCCCAGCGCTTCTCGTACTCCGTCACGCGCTTCTCGAACTTCTCGGCGAACGTAGCGGGGTCGAGCCCCTTGTGGGTCGCTTTGCTCCGGAAGAGCTCGACCGCATCCGCCAGGTCCTGGTCGCTCAGCAACAGATCGAGATCGAGCAGGTCCCGGCACTGCAGCCTCTGGAGCACGCAGCGGAGTTTCTCCGCGGTGATCTCGAGCGTCGTGTACGCGACGACGGGGACCTCGGGCAGATCGGTCCAGCGCCTGAGCAGGGAGCGCTCCTCGGTATTGACCACCAGCTCGTCGTCCGCGAGGTCGAGCTTGATGGTTCGTCCCGCGCCCAGCGGTCCCAATCCGCCGAGTAGCGGTACTCCTCGACGTGGAGCAGCCTGAGCGAGGTCCCCCCTTTGAAGACGAGCCGCTTCTCTGCGTCGTTCGCTGAGATGAGCGCGACGATGTGGGCGAGGACGTAGTCGCGCTCGACGACACGGGCGTCGACGCCGTCCCGGCTCGCGACCTTCGTGATCTGCGCCTTCGAGGTCACTGGTGCACCACGTTCTGGAGTTCCGACGGCAGCTGGTCCCACCGGACCCACCACTTGGAATCGCGGTACGACGATGTCGCCTGCCCCGGCTCCAGATCGATGTCGCTCGTGGGCTTGGCAAGCGGCTCTAGTCGCCCGGCGAGCCCCGCGATCTGCAAGGTATCGGCGATCGATCCGATCCGACGAAGTGCGGGCGCCCAGGACAGCGCTCGCGCGTACGTCATCAACCGCGGAGCATCGACGCCCTTGGACGCAGCTGCAGCGATCGCCTCGGCGAGAACTGCGGCTCCTCCAACCAGCTCTGGACGAGCCGCAGCATCGAGCAACGCGCGCTCGAGGTCCGAGATCCAGACGCCGTCCTGGCGCTTTGCGCCAACGCCGAGCGCAGCAGCCGATTCCTGCACGACGGTGAGTCGTCGCCCCGAGAGCGTCTCGCTGCGGGTCGGCCTGGAGACGGCGACCTGGATCGCGCGCGACGGGTGAGCTAGCAGATCGAGCTGGTCCAGCGCCGTTCGGTACGCAACGCGGTGGGGGAGGTGAGCGAAGCCAGCCGATACCGCGAGCAGAACGTTCTCGGCAGCCGCGACGGTGCCGAGCGTGCCGAGCTGGCGGATCGCATAGTGGCCGCGTCGAACGCGATCGACCAGGCCGTCCCGCACGAGCCGGCGCAACAGATTCCCCGTGGCCGCCGGAGACCGGGACAGACGAGTCGCCGCCGCTGCAGAGGTGAATTGCATCAGCCCCTCGCTCACCAGATCATCCAGAAGCTGAAGGCCGGTCGTTTGTTGCTTGTTACGCATAGATCACGGAATCAGTGAACAAAGAGATGTTAGCGGCTGTAAATCCAGCTATCAACATCGCGCTCTTCACGTATTAGGTGATTTACGCAATACACGCAGGTCCCGGATCGGCGTGCTGGCAACGGAGTAAGTTGCCGTTAATACTAGAGATTTGGCAGATCCACCGGCTCCCGAGCTTCACCGACTGAACGAGGTTGCGCTTGCCCGGTGCGAGCGTCGCAACGTCAGGCGCGGCAGCGACGTCCGCGCCGGTCACGCCGCTCGTCTTCCCGGTCTTTCCTTGCTCGCCCATGGTCGGCTCCCTCGGAGGCGGGCGAAGCGAAGACCGCGTTGGTCTCAGCCGCCTACGTCGTTGGGTTGTACGGCGTACCCGATCGCTTCCTCCTCGAAGACCTCCGACGGGCCAGGAACGACCGCGTGTAGCAATTTGCTGCAGGGGGGCCGTCGTAGTGCGGGGCACTACGGCAGCCGACTCAGACCCTGCGGATTCCCCAGCGCGCTCTGACCATTGTCAGATGAACTCGATCGACGACGTGGAGCTTCTTGAGATATCGACGGTGGGCATCGCACGTTTGATGATCGCTTCGTACCCGCGAACATGTCGTCCAGCGGCGGGCCGATCGTCTCGAAGGCGACCGTTCGCCCGCCAGGGCTAGCGCGTAGACGTGAGACATCGGGCCACCCTCGGTCCCGACATCACGGTCTTCGTTGGCTTCTCAGTCGAGCGGGGACAGTCTGATAGCCGCGTTCAATAGACGCTACTCGACACGGGGACGCCGGCGCCCCTTCCATGTGCGGCGAGCCCCATCGACGTCGGTGGCTTCTGCACGAGAACAAGCCCGTACGGTGATCGGCCTGAGCCTCAGCGCGAGTGCACGAGGATCTTCGCGCCGACGTCGAACAGCGCAGTCACTTTCTTGTCGGGCATCACCTCGATGACGCGACC
>JAYVLW010000394.1:0-3942 GCA_043759315.1 Myxococcales bacterium | reverse complement strand
GCGATCCGTTCCGCGTCGTCCAGGCGCTCCCTGGCGTCGCATCGGCGGTGTCGCTGCTGCCGTTCCCGATCGTGCGCGGCGCGAGCCCGAGCTCGACCGGCTTCCTGATGGACGGCACGCGAATCCCGCTGCTCTATCACCTGTTCTCGGGCCCGAGCGTCATCCATCCCGACTTCATCGACGAGGTCCAGTTCTACCCGGGTGGCGCGCCGGTGCTCTACGGCGGCTACACGGGAGGCATCATCGACGGCCGCACGGTGCGCGCGCGCCGCGACGAGCACCTGATCGATCTCGACGCGAACCTCCTTCAGGCCGGCGGTCTCGTGCGCCAGCCGATCAAGGCGATCGGCGCGACCGCGACCATTGCGGGTCGCTACGGCTATCCCGGATTCATCCTCGGGCTCGCGACCAACCGGGTTTCGCTGCAGTACTGGGACTACCAGCTCCGGCTCGACGGCGGTACCTCGAACAACGGCTGGACTGTGTTTGCGTTCGGCGCGCGCGACGAGCTCGATAGGCCGGCCGCGACCGCGGCGAGTAACGATCCGAATCCGCCGCTCGAACCGGCGCTGATCCTCAGCTTCCACCGGCTCGACATGCGGCTGCACCGGACCTACGGCAACGTGGTCACGAGCTACCGCGCCGTGCTCGGCTACGACCGCACCTCGTCGCAGGGGACCGATTTCTCGGTGCTCGTCGCCGAGCCCGAGGCGATGGTGACCTGGAAGGCCGCTCCGACGCTCAAGCTCGTCGCCGGGCTCCAGGGCTCGTATCACTCGATCAATCACCTCAGCCCGATGGGCATGGACCCGTCGGCGATCCTCACCGGTGGTGTCGATCATCTCGCCCAGGGGGCCGCGCTCACCGAGGCGCTATGGCGGCCGACCCCGAAGTGGCTGATCCGTCCCGGCATCCGCGCCGATGTCTGGCAGGACAACGACACCACCAAGCACGCGTACGATCCGCGCCTCACCGTCCGCTACAAGCTCGCCGATCGCGAGCTCGCCGACACGCCGCCCGACAGCGACGAGAGCAAGATCTGGCTCAAGGGCTCGCTCGGCGTCTATCACCAGCCGCCGCGGTTCGTGCTGCCGCTGCCCGGCCTCGACATCATGCCGCTCAAGTACGGCCTGCTGCGCTCGTATCAATCGAGCCTCGGCGTCGAGGTGCCGTTCGCCGAGCGGTTCCAGCTCACAGGCGAGGGCTTTTTCAACCGCATGGATCCGACGATCTTCGACCTATCGGTCAACGACGCATCCGTGGTCAACGGCGCGAACACGACGCTCGTGCCAACCACGACGGTTTCCCCCGACCAGCAGCAGATGTTCATCGACCGGCTCACCAAGCCACAGCTCGGGCGCTCATACGGCGTCGAGGTCTTGCTCCGCCGCGCCGCCAAGTCGGGGATCTTCGGCTGGGTCTCCTACACGCTGTCGCGCTCGGAGCGGCTGCGCGCCGGCAGCTACGTGCCGTACGATTTCGATCGCACGCACCTGATCAACGTCGTCGCCGGCCTCCCGCTGCGGCGAAACTGGGATTTCGGCGCACGCCTGCAGTACCAGAGCGGCAAGCCCGAAACGACCACCGCCGGCTACAACACCGCGCGCACCGCCGGCTACGTCCGCATCGACATTCGCGTCGACAAGCGTGCGGTCTACAAGAACTGGCTGCTCGACTTCTACATCGATGTCACCAACATCGCTTTGCTCCCGGAAGAGGTCACGACCGGGACGATCATCCGCTACGTGCTTCCCACCGTCGGCGTCCGCGGACGGTTCTGACCAAGGAGATGTTCTCATGAACGGCGACACCATCGACGCACAGCTTCTCGACCTCATGCTCCGCGCGGGCTCGCGCTGGGTGCTGTGGCTCATGCTCGGTCTCTCCTTGGCCGCGATCGCCATCGTGTTCGAGCGGATCTGGTTCTTCGTGCAGGAGCGAGCCCCGCGCGAACGGATCGCGCTCGCGCTCAAGACGCTCACCGACAAGGGCGCCGCCGAGGCGCTCGGCAAGCTCTCCGGGGCGCGCTCGATGGAGGCCGCGGTCGCGCGTGCCTGCCTCGCGCACGCGGACGATGGCGCCGCGGCCGCCGAGGAGCACAAGGGCGCCGCACTCGAGGAAGAGCGCCTGCGCTACGAGAAGCGGATCGCGTTCCTCGGCACACTCGGCAACAACGCACCGTTCGTCGGACTATTCGGCACCGTGCTCGGCATCATCCGGGCGTTCCACGATCTCGCGGGCAACACGCTCCAGGGCACGCAGGCGGTAATGTCGGGCATTGCCGAGGCCCTCGTCGCGACCGGCGTCGGCCTGCTCGTCGCGCTCCCGGCGGTCGCGACGTACAACGCGTTCATCCGCCGGGTCGAGACCTCGGTCACGAGCTCGGAGGCGACCGCGCACCAGATCCTCGCGTACCTCAAGAAGGCGGCCTGACATGGCAGGCACGTCGCGACGCCGCGGGATCGTCGCAGAGATCAACGTCACCCCGCTCGTCGACATCATGCTCGTGCTGCTGATCATCTTCATGCTCACGGCACACCTGATCGCGAAGCAGGCGATCGAGGTCGAGCTGCCGCGTGCGAGCCAGAGCACCACGCTCCCACCGACGACGATCGCGGTCATCCTGACCCGCGACGGCTCGCTCTATCTGAATTCCTCGCCGGTGACGCCCGATGCGCTACGATCTGCAGTGAAGGCTGCCGTGGCGAAGGACGCTAAGACCCAGGCGATCATCATCGGCGACAAGGCCGTGTCGCATGGCCGCGTCGTCTGGGTGCTCGACACGATCAAGGCCCTCGGCATCAGCTCGTTCGCGATCCAGATCGATCCGGCCGAGATGCTCGCGCCGGGAGACACGTGATCGATCGGAACCTCATCATCTGCGCGGTGCTCTCCATCGTCGGGCACTTCGCGCTCGGCGAGGCGCTGTCGACGCTGCCGCCGCGCGAGCCACCGAAGGTCGACCGCAAGATCGAGGTACGCGTCATCACGCCTCCGCCCCGGGAAGTGCCGCCCCCCGAGCCCGAGAAGCCGCCCGAGCCGAAGCCCGATCCCAAGCCGGAGCCGAAGGTCGTGCGCGACAAGGCAACCGCTCGCCCGGTGCAGGCGACGGTGCAAGACGTGATCTCGAAGGACGTTCCGATCGCGGATCACGCCGTGATCGCGACCGAGTCGACCGCACAGCCGGTGTTCGGGATCACGATGGAGTCGACGTCGCAGGGCGGTACCACCACCGCACCGGTTGGCAACACCACGCAGCCGCAGACTGGCGCCGCACCTCCTGGCCCACTCAAGGCCGCGGCCGCGCCGATCGCCGCGTACGAGGTGACGAAGATGCCGCTGCCGCAGGGGCGGTGCTCCGGCAAATACACCGACGAGGCACGCGCAGCCGCTGTCGAGGGCACGGTCATCCTCGACCTGATCGTTGACGAGGCCGGCCGCGCGCGCGACATCCAGGTCATCTCCGGGCTCGAGCACGGCCTAACCGCCGCCGCGATCGCCGCGCTGAAAGACTGCCGGTTCACGCCCGGCGAGAAGGATGGCAAGCCGGTTTCCGTCCGCGTGCGCGGCTTCAAGATCCGGTTCGTGATGCAGGACGCGCAGTGAGATATAGCCGTAGCGGCCCGCGGCTGTCGCGGTAACGCCGAGCGCCCGTCCTCTGCGGCGGCTACACCGCTGGGATCGTGGACGGCCGAACTGCTCGCGACACCACGGACGCGACGCCCAGCAGCGCCTGGACGACGCGAAACGGATCGCCGAACGTGCCGGGAGTTCACGTCGACTCGCTTGGCTGCAAGGCTGGGAGCGCAACTGGCTCCGCGTCGTTGACGTTCGGCTTCGATCTGCTCTGGCGCGCCTGACCCGAGAGTGTTCACGCGCCTCCCGGCGCGACCATGCCGCTCGGACTCTGTGTGTGGTCGAGCAGGGGCAACGATCCGTACG
>JAYVLW010000393.1:0-3782 GCA_043759315.1 Myxococcales bacterium | reverse complement strand
AAGGCGATCGCCATCCTGCTCGATCTGCAGGGACCCAAGATCCGCGTCGGCAAGATCAAGGACGGCCAGATCGAGCTGAGGCCCGGTGCCGAGCTCACGATCACCACCGAACAGATCCTCGGAGACGAGAAGCGCGTCTCGACCTCCTATCAGATGCTGCCCAACGATGTGAAGGTCGGGCATCAGATCCTCCTCGACGACGGCTACCTGTCGCTGGCGGTGACCGGCGTCGATGGCCACGAGGTGAGGACCGTGGTGGTCGCCGGCGGCATCCTCAAGAACAACAAGGGCATCAACCTGCCCGGCGTCGATGTCTCGGCGCCCGCGCTGTCGGAGAAGGACCGCACCGATATCGGCTTCGCGCTGCGCTACGGCGTCGACTACGTCGCGCTGTCGTTCGTACGCCGCGCGGAGGACGTCATCGAGGCGAAACGCCTGCTCACGGCCGACAACGTGTCGATCCCGGTGATCGCGAAGATCGAGAAGCCCCAGGCGCTCGAGCGACTCGGCGACATCATCGACGCCGCGGATGGCGTGATGGTCGCGCGCGGCGATCTCGGCGTCGAGCTCGGACCGGAGAAGGTCCCGCTGTGGCAGAAGCGCATCATCGAGGAGACCAACAAGCGCGGGAAGATCGTGATCACCGCGACCCAGATGCTGGAGTCGATGATCACGCAGCCCCGCCCCACCCGCGCGGAGGCCTCGGACGTCGCGAACGCGGTGCTCGATGCGACCGATGCCCTGATGCTCTCCGGCGAGACGGCGAGCGGCGTGCACCCGGTCGAGGCCGTGCGCACGATGGCGCGGATCATCGACGAGATCGAGAAGAGCGCCTACTACAAGGCGAACGTCGAGATCCCGGATATCCACCTCGCGCATTCGACGAACGCGATCGCGTACGCGGCCTACACCGCCGCGAAGGTCATGAAGCTGCGCACGATCGTCTCCGTTTCGGACTCGGGTGGCGCCTCCCGCCTGATCAGCGAATATCGGCCGGAGGCGAACATCGTCGCACTCACCACGGATGAGGTCGCCTATCGGCGCCTCGCCCTGGTGTGGGGCGTGACCCCCGTGCTGATCGCGCCCGCCGCCTCGACCGAGGAGTTGATCGACCGCGTGGAGGCCACGCTGATCGAGCGAAACCTCGCCACCCCGGGCGAGAATGTCCTGATCACGATGGCCGTGCCGGTGGGATCGGGCGTGCAGACCAACGTCCTGAAGATCCACCAGATCCAGCACTGACGCGGTCCGTCGCAGTAGGCGAACTCTTACACCCTCCGGACGGGTTGAGAGGTTGAGCCAGACCGTCGGGCACGCTACCATTTTTACTCCTTGGCCCAGACCCCCAAACCTGCGGACGCGGTCCGCATTGGCCAGGAATTCCTGGGCAAGTACCGGATCGAATCGATCCTCGGTCAGGGCGGCATGGGCGTGGTCGCGGAGGTCACGCACCTCCAGCTCAACCAGCGTCTCGCGATCAAGATGCTGCGCCAGGACGTGTTGCTCGATGCCGATGCGGTCGAGCGGTTCATGCGCGAGGCGCAGGCGGCCGCGAAGCTCAAGAGCGAATACGTCGCGAAGGTCTCCGACGTCGGCACGCTCGAGAACGGCACCCCGTACATGGTCATGGAGTTTCTCGAGGGCCACGACCTCGGTGCCATGATCGCCGACCGCGGCAAGCTCGCGATGGCGTGGACCTGCGATCTGATGCTGCAGACCGCGGAGGCGCTCGCGGAGGCGCACTCGCTCGGCATCGTCCACCGCGACATCAAGCCGTCCAACCTGTTCGTGACCTGGCGCCCGGATGGTACCGCCCTGATCAAGGTTCTCGACTTCGGCATCTCGAAGACCACGCTCGGCACCGACATGCACCTGACGCAGACCCAGTCGCTGCTCGGCACGCCGGCGTACATGAGCCCGGAGCAGATGCGGTCCGCACGACACGTCGATGCGCGCACCGATATCTGGTCGCTCGGCAGCGTGATGTACGAGCTGCTCGAGGGCCGAAAGCCGTTCGAGGCGGAGAGTTTTTCGGAGATGTGCGTGAAGGTGGCGGTCGATCCACCGGCGCCGATGTTCTCGACGCCGCCGGAGCTCCAGCAGGTGGTGCTGCGCTGCCTCGCGAAGTCGCCGGAGCTCCGCTACGCGACGATGGCGGAGTTCGCGCGTGACCTCGTCCCGTTCGTCGCCGATCCCCATCAGGCATCGCTCCTCGTCGAGCGCATGCAGCGCATGCTCCGGCGCAGCGATGCGGCGGCCTGGGAGGGGCCGATCACCGGTGTCAATCGCAGCGTGCCGAACCACGTCCGCGATGCGCGAGGAAGTCAGCCGGTCCACACCCCGTGGCACGGCGGCTCCGAGCCCTCCGGTGCTGCGCTGAGACCGCTGCAGACCGGACCGGTCGCGGTGCCGCAGCACCATACCGGGATCGAGCGGTCGGCGCCGGCCACCGCGCCGAGCGAGGTGTTCGGCGTTCCGCGCAGGAAGCGCGGTGCATTCGCCTTCGTGCTGCTCGGCGCCGCGGTGGTGACCGCGGCCGGCGTTGCGATCGCGATGTCGTTCGGCGGCGGAGGTGACGGCGACAAGCGCGAGACCTCCGCGCCCGTCGTCGTCGAGCCCGCGCCCGCCAAGCCCGCGCCCGCCGAGGCGAAGCCCGATACCACCAAGGCGAGCGCGACGGAGACCAAGCCGGCAGAGACCAAGGCGGCGGAGACCAAGCCGACCGACACGGCCGGTGCTGGGTCCGGCGAGATCCAGATGCCCCCCGCGACGCAAGGCAACGACACCAAGACCGAGCCCGTGGGGAGCGTCGCGACGCAGAAGGCGGGAACACAGAAGAAGCGGACCGGCACGCAGAAAGCGGGCACGCAGAAGGTCGGCCAGCAGTCCACCGGCACCCAGAAGACCGTGGCCCCTCCGAAGGAGACTCCGCCGAAGGAGACTCCGCCGAAGGAGACTTCCACGAAGACCGATCCGAACTGCGACATCTACGCGCACCCGCACGGGTGTCCGAAGTAACATCCTCGCCATGATGCGAGGGCTCGTCCTACCTGCGCAGCGCTTCATGTCGCTGCGCTGCTCCCAGATGTGGGCGCTTGCGATCGCCGTGGTGCTCCTCGGTTCCGTGCGTCCCGTGCGCGCCGACGACAACATCGACAAGGCCGACAAGCTGTTCGACGAGGGGCGTGCGCTGATGACGAGCGATCTTCACGCCGCGTGCGAGAAGTTCGAGGAGTCGCTGAAGTTCAACTCGCAGGCGATCGGCACGCTGATGAACGTTGCCCTGTGCGACGAGAAGCTCGGCCGCACCGCCTCCGCCGTCGCGAAGTTCAGCGAGGCTCGCGATCGCGCGAAGGAGGGCAACATGGACGTGCACCTCAAGGCGGCCGAGGAGCGCCTCGCGGTGCTGATCCCCCGCGTACCGCACATCAAGATCGTGTTCGCGGTGCCTCCGCTTCCCGACACGCGGGTCGTGCTCGACGACAAGGTCGTCGCGATGGCCGACATCGCCAACATCGCGATCGATCCTGGCGAGCACCCGCTCGTCGTCAGCGCGCCGAACCACCTGCCCTACCAGACCACCGTGCGGATCGCCGAGGGAGAGCACCGCGACATCAGCGTGCCCGCGCTCCGGGACGCGATCCGCGTCGGCGCGCGCCGCACGGTCGGCAAGATCGTGACGATCTCCGGCGGGGTGTTCGTCGCCGCCGGGGTCATCCTCGGGTTCGTCGCCAACAACCGCTACGACGACCAGTTCCCGGTGCACTGCAGCAAGGACACGA
>JAYVLW010000392.1:0-29597 GCA_043759315.1 Myxococcales bacterium | reverse complement strand
CACCTCAAGAACTACGGGCTCACCGGCTCGAACACGAACCAGTTCATGACCGCGCTCTCGGCCGAGTACGAGCGCCAGCACCCGGACCAGTACGCGGCGCGCGTCAAGGCGCTCGCGTCGATGGCGTTCTTCGCGCTGCCTGACGTGCTACCGCCGGCCGAGGGTCACAAGACGCCGTTCCACGGCCTCGACATGACGCAGTTCGACACGATGATCTCGATCGAGGATCAGGTGTTCAACCAGCTGGTCGTGAACAACAGCAACTCGACGAACGGGGTGCGTCCGTTCTCGGTGTGCGAGACGAAGTTCATCGTCGACACCTACGTCCGCCCGCACGTCGCGTATCCCGGCTTCACGACGTACAAGACCGCGTACACCGCGTACGCCGCGTCGTGCCCACAGAAGGACAAGGACGAGTGGTACAACTTCCGCGGCCTCGGCGGCCTCCGCCCGAGCTGGGTCGAGTCGAACCTCTCGGATCGCTTCCTTCGTCGCCAGGTCAAGGACTGCGCGACGTCGACCGCCGGCGACTGCACCGCCTGGAAGGCCGACCGCTTCGGTTATCGCCAGACCAAGAACCGCCAGCTCGCGGCGCGCACGATGTTCTACGCGCCCGCGCAGGGCAGCTACCTGACGGATCCGAACAACGCGACCGTGCTCGTCGAAGATCGCAACGGCGACGGCATCGGCGAGTTCTTCCGCCCCGGCCCTATCATGCTCACGACCGGGGAGGCCGGCACGCTACAGGTCAACTCCACCGGCCAGTTCACCGGCAACCTCAAGTTCGTCCCCGCATCGGGCACCGCGCGCACGATCACGCCCGACAAGCTCGTCGCCGAGGAAGCGGCGGATCCGACGTGGGATCCCGCCCTGCTCGACGACGCCGACATGGGCCTGATGAGCGTGTTCTCGAACACCACCAACTGCACCGGCTCGCTGCTGAACCCCGCGCAGTGCCCGTTGATGCAGCGCTTCTACTCGATGATCGACCGCCACGAGAACTTCTACCGGACGTACTCGGCGCTGTCGGCCGACTACTACGGCATCTCGAGCCAGCCCTCGCCGCTCGTCGCCTGCTCGATCACCCTCGGCGCGTCGCACCAGTGGGACACCGCCGGCACGCCGTCGGGTGGCACCGCGGGCTTCATCTTCCTCATGCGCATCCCGTTCAAGGACATCCTCTCCGGCAACGACACCAGCGTCGCCACGCTGATGCCGGGCCCGAAGACGATGTCGATCCAGAGCCTCTACGCGGGCACGAGCCACCTCGACATGACGCGGGCGTGGCTCGACATCGCCAGCCTGTCGAACAACCAGTACGCGAACGAGCACGAGATCTCGGCGTTCGGCGCCGTCCGCGCCGAGCAGATCGAGGGCATCCTCGTCATCCGCAAGCCGGCCGCCGTTCAGTAGCCTCACCAGGCCCGATCGTGGAGTGGTCGAACCACCGGATCGTCTCGAAAGGACGGCATCGGTCCGACCGCGACGAATCCTGGTCAATTCGTGACAGAGAAGTCTCGCGTTCCCGACCGAAGTCATCGTATCCACAGGGCAATGCAAGCCACACCCGAGCTCGGAAGCCTTCGTCAGGAACTGCGCCTGGCCGGCATCTTCGAGCACCGCGAGCTGCGCAGCTGGCTGAAGCTCGGCGTCCTTCTGTCGGGCATCGCACTCTCCATCGTCGCGATCTCGATGTACGGCTGGATCGCGGCACTCTGTCTGGTCCCCGTGTGCGCCGTGCTCGCGACCTCTGCCGCGATGCTCGGCCACGAAGGTAGTCACCGCAGCACGTCCAAGTCGCCGAACCGGAACGCCCTGATGGCGTACTTCGCGTTCCCTATGTTCTCGGGTCTCTCGCTCATGTACTGGCGGGAAAAACACGACCGTCTGCACCATGGTCACCCGAATGTCGAAGGCGTCGATCCGGACATCCGCCCGTGGCCGTTCGTGTCGTCGAAGGGTGATCACGAGCGCGCCACACCGCGCCTCCGCTGGTTCCAGCGCACGTTCCAGAAGTGGGCGTTCTGGCCGATGTCGACGCTGATGGCGATCGGCATGCGCCGCTCGTCGGTGCTGTTCATCGTCCAGAACTTCAAGCAGCACGGGTTCACCCGCGAGTGGGCCCAGGACGTCGCCGCCCTGGTCCTTCACTACACGCTCTGGCTGCTCGTTCCGTCCCTTGTCTGGGGACCGTTCGTGGCGTTCGCCTTCTACCTCGGTGTGTGGGCGGGCGTCGGCGTGTTCCTCGCGCTCGTGTTCCTCCCCGCGCACGCCGGTCTGCCGATCGTCCGCGAGCAGAACAAGGACTGGATCCACCAGCTCGAGACCACGCGGAACCTCGAGATGCCGAAGTTCATCTCGTTCTTCTTCATCGGGCTCGACTACCAGGTCGAGCACCACCTGTTCCCGAAGATCTCGCACCAGAACCTGCCCAAGGCAGCCGCGATCACCCGCGCCTGGTGCGAGCGGCACGGGATCCCGTACCTCAGCGAGCCCTACCACCACGCGCTCGCTGATGCGGCCGCGTACATGGCGTCGGGCTGGGAGCGCGAGGCATCCGACCCGCTGCACGTTCGCGCGGGTCTGGTCGGTCACGATACGAAGCTCGCGGCGTAGTCGCCGCGCCGCTCTCTAGCTCTGACGAACGTAGTCGGGCTTGGCGCGGCCGGTCTTGGTCATCACGACCTGATACAGCTGGCCATCGCGGCTGCGCGCCGCACCGGCGGCGGCGAGCAGGTAGAACTTCCACATCAGGTAGAACTTGCGGTCGTACCGGTGGCTGATCTCCGAGTACGTGCGATCGAAGTTGTCCCACCACGCCATCAGCGTCGGATCGTAGTCCGGGCCGATGTTGTGGAGATCCTCGGGCACGAACAGGCCTTCCATCGCGCGGCCCATCTGCGCCAGCGACGGCGCGACCGCGTTCGGGAAGATGTACTTCTCGACCCACGCCGTCCCGTGGCGCAGCGAGCGGTTGTTCGCGATCGTGTGGATCAGCGCGACGCCGTCATCGGCGAGGCGGTCGTGCATCGCCTGCAGCATGTGGCGGTGATTCTTCGGGCCGACGTGCTCCATCATACCGATGGAGATCACGCGGTCGAACTGGCCGCGGACGTCGCGGTAGTCCATGAGCTTCAGCTCGACATCGAGCTTCTTCCCCTTGGGGCCCCACATCTCGTTGCCGAGCGCGACCTGGTCCTTCGACAGCGACACGCCGAGCACCGAGCAGCCGTACTTCTCGGCCGCCCAGCTCGCCATGCCGCCCCAGCCGCAGCCCATGTCGAGGACGCGCATGCCCGGCTTGAGGCCGACCTTGCGCGCGACGAGGTCGAGCTTCGCGTCCTGGGACTCCTGGAGGGTCTTGGCGTCCTTCCAGTAGCCGCAGGTGTAGACCATGCGCTCGTCGAGCATGCGGGTGTAGAGGTCGTTGCCGATGTCGTAGTGCGCCTCGACCGACGGGCCCGAGCGCGCCTTGGACTGCAGGTTCAAGAGGAGCGCCTTGGCGGTGAGCGCCTTGAGCTTCCAGCTGCCCTGGATCTTCTGCTTGAGGTTCGCGCGCATGACCTTGTCGATGGTCACGTCGAGCGCGTCGGTCTCCCACTCCTCTTCCATGTACGACTCGCCGAAGCCCAGCGACGCGCCGCGGAGGGTGCGCTCGTAGAACTTCGGGTCGTTGACCTGGATGTCGCCCGGCCGCGTGCCGCCGATCTCGATGTCGGCCAGCGCGAACAGCTCGCGGATGATCGACTCCGCTTCACTCGACCGCTTCGGAGTGATCGCGGGGAGAACGCGCTCGAACAGGCCGCGGATGGAGGAGGTTGGAGACGGTGGCGGAGCCGCGTGGCCCCGCTCGCCGGACGAGGTGTGTTGCATGAGGCAGCCTCTTTCCCACGTGCGCGGGCGCCACACAAGACAAAATGTCGCAGGACTCAGGCCGAGTTAGCTACTGTCGCGGCAGTGCCAGCCCCTGCCGCCGTGGCCGCCTTGGCCTCGGCCGTCTGGGGGATGTGCTCGTTGCGCTTCATCAGGATCGGCATCAGGAACTGGGCGACCGCCCCGAACACATTGTGCTCCGGCTCGAGCATCTTGCCGATGCCCTGCGCAGTGATCAGGGCGACGAACACGAGCATCATGTCGGTCACCGGGTGGACCCGGTACTTGCGGCCGATCTCGAACATCTCGCCGATCAGCTCTCCGTATTCGAGCTTCGCCACGTCCTTGGCCCGGAACTTCGACGCGAACTCGGCGACCTCCGTGCGCAGCGACTCCCAGTCGATCGTGCCGAGGTAGGTGTGGAACCGCTTGAGGTGGGCGACGAGATCGTCGGGAGTGCCCATCGCGAGGCACTTCGTCATGTCGATGAACTGGATGAGGATATCCTCGTGGAGGAGCTTCGCGAGGCCAGCGTCGAAGATGATCAGCGTGCCGTCGTCCTGGACCACCATGTTGCCGGGGTGCATGTCGGCGTGCACGAAGCCGTCCTCGAAGCACATCTTGAACATCGACATGCGCACGGTCTCGGCGAGCTGCTTCTTGAACGAGGGCGGGCGGTCGGCCGGGAGCGCGTCGACCTTGACGCCACGGACGAACTCCATGGTCAGCACCTTCTCGCCCGAGAGATCCGCGTGGACCTCTGGGAAGGCGACGCGAGGCCGGCCCTTGAAGTTGGCGGCGAACCGCTGGTAGTTCGTGGCCTCGATCCGCAGATCGGTCTGCTCGTAGATCGCCTCGACGAAGTGCTGGGTGTGCCCGACCGGATCGTTCTGCCGCCACTTCGGCCGCAGGGCGATGAGCTTCGCGGCGCCGATCAGCAGCGCCTTGTCGCGCTCGACCTGGCGCCGCACGCCGGGACGGAGAACCTTCACGGCGACCTCTCGGCCATCCTTGAGCCGGGCACGGTGGACCTGGGCCACGCTCGCCGCTGCGATCGCGACCTCGTCGAATTCGGAGAACACTTCGGCGAGCGGCCGGCCCAGCTGCGCCTCGACCGTGGTCTTGACGTAGCGGAAGCCGAACGGCGGGAGCTTGTCCTGCAGGCGACGGAGCTGGTTGATGATCTCCGGCGCGAACAGGTCCGGCCGGGTCGACATCACCTGGCCGAGCTTGATGAACGTCGCGCCGAGCGAGGTCATCGTCTGGCGCAGCATCCAGCCACGGAGGTGCGCCAGTGCGCGGCGACGGCGACGGCCCCACACGAACAGGAAGATGCCGAGGCGCGCGAAGCCGTACGCGAGCCCGCTGACCATCACGACGAGGAACAACCAGACGACGTGGAGGAAGTTGCCGGGCCAGCGGAGCACTGCGGAGCGATGGTGCCACAGACGGCGCGCGCGCGCGGGCACATGTGCCATTCGCGCGCGGTGCTGATCGCGGAGTTTCAATTGTTTGGCGCGGCTCGGCAATTGCGACGGACTCTCCGCGATGAACACTTTCAAGGCCGATATCGAGGAGATCCGTCGCCGTGCGATGGAGAAGATGGGCGATGGCGCGGTGACCGCGTTCTACAAGGCAGACAAGGACAAGGTCGTCGAGGTCCTCAACGAGGTGCTCGCGACCGAGACCGTGTGCACGCTGCGGTACCGCAACCACTACTTCATGGCGACGGGCATTCACGCACAGGGCATCGAGGACGAGTTCCTCGAGCACGCCAAGGACGAGCAGGAGCACGCCGACAAGGTCGCGAAGCGCATCACCGAGCTCGGCGGTACACCGAACCTGAATCCCGAAGGTCTCGCGACGCGGAGTCACGCGCAGTACGGCACCGCCGAGACCCTGACCGAGATGATCAAGGAGGATCTGATCGCCGAGCGGATCGCGGTCGCCACGTACTCCGAAATTATCCGATGGCTCGGAAATGACGATCCGACCACCCGTCGGATGATGGAGGAGCTGCTCGCGAAGGAAGAGGAGCATGCCGACGACATGGCCAAGCTGCTCACGCGCGTCGGCAAGTAGTGTAGCGTCATCGGTCTGACGTCGATGGCAGTCCCGAGCGATCACGATATCATCCTCGCCCTCGGGGAGGATCTCCCCGTCGGGATCTGGGTCGCTCGCGCACCCACTGGAGAGGAGGTCTACGCGAACCGTACGTTCGCGGCGATCATGGGCACCGGCGTTCTGGCCACGCAGGTCGGCAACTACGCCGAGCCGTACGGCATCCTCACCCGCGACGGCAAGCAATATCCGGAGGACCGGCTTCCGTTCGTGCGCGCGCTGCAGGAGCGGCAGGTCGTCATCAACGACGACCTCACGATCCGCCGTCCCGATGGCTCCTGCGTCGACGTGCGCGCCGTTGGCCGGCCGGTGATGGACACCGACGGCGTGATCACGCATGTCATCATCGCGTTCTTCGACATCACGCGCGAGGTCGCCGCCGAGAAGGCGCGCGCCGAGACCGAGCAGCGGCTGCACCGCGCGCAGCGCCTCGAGGCGATCGGCACGCTCGCCGGTGGTATCGCGCACGACTTCAACAACCTGATCTTCGGGATCAAGCTGATCGCTTCGGACCTCGCCACGTCGGAGGCGGACCCGAGACGCAAGGAAGCCCTCAAGCTGATCGACGAGATCACGGAGCGCTCGGCCGCGTTGACCCGCTCGCTCCTCGGCTTCGCGCGCCGAGGCAAGCACCGCGCCACCACCCTGTGCCTGTCGGACGTGGTCGCGTCGATGACCGAGATGCTCCGGCGGACGTCGACCGGGTTGGATCTCGAGATCGAGCTCACGGCCGCCGACCGCGGCGTGCTCGTCGGCGACCAGAGCCAGCTCGAGCAGGTCATCATGAACCTCGTCGGCAACGCCCGCGACTCGGTGGGCGAGGGCGGCCGCGTGGTGATCCGGACCAGCGATGCGGTGCTGGCCGCTCCACCACCGCACGCGCTCGGCGCCGCGTCGGCGGGGCCGCACGTCGTGCTCGAGGTCTCCGACAACGGCGCGGGCATCGAACCAGAGCTGCGCGACCGCGTGTTCGAGCCGTACTTCACCACGAAGACCAAGGGGCCCGATCGTGGCACCGGCCTCGGGCTTGCCACGGTGCTCGGCATCGTCGAGCTGCACGGTGGATCGGTGGAGGTCGGTACGGGCCTCGATGGACGCGGCACCACGTTGCGCGTGTTCCTGCCGGCAACGGGGCGCGCGGACGAGCCGGCAGTCGCGCCGCGCCGTACGGCGGCGGAAGTTCCGGCGGGCTCCGGAATGCTGATGATCGTCGACGATGATCCGATCGTTCGCCGCGCGGTGGCGAAGGCGGTCGAGACCCTCGGCTACTCCACGGTCGAAGCCACCTCCGGCATGGACGCCGTCGAGATCTACCGCGCGCACAAGGAAGAGATCCGCGGCATCATTCTCGACATGGTGATGCCGCAGATGAGCGGGCGTGCCACCTACGTCGCGCTGAAGGCGATCGATCCGGCCGTGCGTGTGCTGCTGATGAGCGGCTACGCGGTCAACGAGGAGGTCCAGGCCATCCTCGATCTCGGCGTGAACGCGTTTCTCGCGAAGCCGCACTCGGTCCAGCAGCTCGCCGAGGCGCTGTCCGTCGCGCTAGAGCGGTGAGCCGACGGCCGCGGGCCCGAGCAGCGCGCGACGGATCACGGGAATCGGCGCGCAGCCGTGCGAGAGGAACTCGTCGTGGAACTCGCCGAGCGAGCCCGTCCGATGCAGCTTGCGCCAGTCGGTGTACAGGTTCTTGATCATCAGCTTGCCGAGCGTGTACGCGAGGTACATCGGATCGAAGGTGCCGCGGACCGCTTGCTGCCGCGCGTTCGCCGCGTCGACGAAGCCCTTGTCTGCGAACAGCTTCGTTGCCTCGTCCACCGACAACGTGCCCGTGTGGAGGCCGAGCGTGGCGACGAACCGCACGTCGCGCAGCAGCGCCTCCTTGAGCATGCCGATGCGAGCCTGCGGCGTCTGGCCCGAGATCCCCGCGTCGAACATCATCTCCTCGGCGTAGTGCGCCCAGCCCTCGCTCGTCGAGTACGTGCAGAAGGCCTGCAGCACCTTGCTCGGGTTCTGCTTCATGTGCAGCCGGTGGAGGTAGTGCCCGGGGTAGACCTCGTGGATCGTCGTGAACAGGAGATCCGCGCGCGGTGGCAGGTAGGCGGTCTGCTCCGCGGCAGGCCACGCCGGATCCGGCGGTGAGATGTAGTAGAAGCTCGGCAACGGCGTGGTCTCGAACGGGCCGGGTGCCTCCATGAAGGCCGCGTTCCAGCGCAGGAACGAGGGCGACTCCTTGACGATCGCGTCGTCGCTGCCCGGGATCGAGACCAGATTGTTGTCGACGAGGAACTGCCGTGCGGCCTTCGCCTGCGCGGTGGCGACCGCGAGCACCTCGGCGACGCTCGGGCGGTCGTTCGCCATCAGCGCGACGACCTCGGCGGTCGACTTCTTGGCGTCGATGTCCCGCGCGGCCTCGTCCAACCCGGCAAGGTTGCGGCGCAGATCGGCATCGGCGATCGCCTGTAGCCGGCCGAGGTCGAGCTCCACGCCCTGCGTGTCGGCGAGCATCTTGAGGAACTTCGGCGCGCCGAGGCGGAAGTCCTGCGTGCCATGTGGCTGCTGCGCGACGAGCCACGCCGCGTGCTCGGCGAGCGCCGCCTTGCAGGTGTCGAGCGCCGGATCGATCTCCGCCTGATTGGCGAGCGGGATCGTGATCGTGCTGAACGTCTGCCGGACGTCGGTGTCGGCGAACTGGAGCAAGCCCTTGGTCTGGATCAGCGCCGTATCGATCCAGGGCCGCGGCATCGGGGTGACGAGGTTCGTTCGTGCCTGTGCGAGGTACGCGGGCAGCCCGCTGCACAGCTTGATCACGCCGGCCGCGCGCGTGAACGCCGGCGCATAGTCGCGGATGATGTACTCGGACAGGTTGATCGAGCTGGAGTAGCTCATCGGGTTGCGCCGGAACGCATCGAGATCGACGAGCGTGAACAGCCGGGTGCGGATCGCCGTGAGCAGCACGTCGCGCTCGTCGTGCTGCAGCGGCGTCATCTGCTTGGTGTCGAACTTCAGCAGCGCGTCGCGATCGCCCTCGAGCAACCGCTGCGTCTCGGTGAGCGCTGCGGGCGTGCGATCCGGCAGGACACCGTCGAACTTGTGCAAACCGAGCGACACCGCGCTCGCCGGTTCGGTCCGGTACAGGTGGTTCGCGACGAAGTAGGCGAGGTCCTCGAACCGCTCCGGCACGTCGTCCGACGTCACCGTGGAGGTCTTCGGCCCCGGTGCCGAGCAGGCGGCGACAAGCGCGAGCACGAACACGGTTCTCATGCGTCGGAGCATACCCGTCCGCCTGCCGGCCGCGCGTCCGCCCACCGGCCGGACACGGACAACTGCGCTCAATGATCCTGCAGACATCGCATCGGCACGCCCGATGCGAGGCGCCGGTGAATGCGAATGATCATCCCCTGCGTCCTGTTGCCCTGGCTGTGCTCCCTCACCTTCTGGCTCCTGTTCGGCGCGTGCGTCGCGAACGTGCCCGACGAGCCCGAGCCGGTCTCGCGGTTGATCGCGACCTGGGATCCTCTCGGGTGCGGCGAACCGCACCGCGTGGTCCTCGAGCTCGAGGACGAGGCCGGCAACCCCGTCTCCTCCTCCACGCCATGCTGGCTCGGTGGCCTTGCGGTCGACCTGCCGCGCTGGGGCTGGTACACGGGGCGGCTCTACACCTGGGTGCTCGACCAGCCGATCCGCTCGGTCCGCAACGTCACGATCGCTGTCGACGCCGCGGTCGTACGCTGGCAGGTGATCACGCCGCCGTAGAGATCACCGGGCCGGCGCCGCGCGCCTACGCGACGGTAGGATCGGCCGTGGGGTCGAGGCCGCGTGCCCGGAGCTCGCGCACGAGTGCGGGCTCGATGCCGAACCGATCGAGCACGGCGCGGAGCTCGGCGCGTGCGCGCGGGTCGAACTTCTGCACGCGCTTGCCGAGGATCAGCTCGTTCTTCGCGGAGTGCTCCCAGCCGACCAGCTCGGTGACGGTGACCTTGTAGCCGTGGGCCTCGAGCACGAGGCCGCGCACGACATTGGTCAGGTGCGAGCCGAGCTCCCGGCGGTGGAGCGGGTGCGCGAACAGCGCGGCGGTCGCGGCGTCCGCCGGCTTCGACTTCTCGAGCTGGCGCGCGACCTCGGCCTGGCAGCACGGCACGACGGCGACGTGATCTGCCCCTTGCGCGATCGCGAGCACGAGCGCGTCGTCGGTGGCGGTGTCGCACGCGTGGAGCGCGGTGACCACGCTGGGGCGGCGGGCGAGGGGAGCGGCGGCGATCGCGCCGGTCGCGACGGAGAACCGGGCCTGACCGAACCGCGCCGCACGGGCGGCTGCCTGCTCGGAGAGCTCGGGGCGGGCCTCGATCGCGACGAGCGACCCCTTGCCGGCGGGGCCGAGCACGAGCTCGTAGAGCACGGCGCCGAGGTAGCTCTTCCCGGCGCCACAATCGACGACGACCGGGTCGGGCGTGCGTGCGAACGAGTCATCGAGGGCCGGCTTGAGCAGGCCCACGAGGTGGCGGATCTGCTTCAGCTTGCGCCGGGCGTCGGCGTTGAGCTGACCGTCGCGCGTGAGGAGGTGGAGGTCCTTGAGCAGATCGATCGACATGCCCTTCGGAACATCGGGGTCGGTCGTCGGATCGTGCGGAGGCTTGGCCACGCGGCACTGTAGCGCGCGGTCCGTGAAGGTGAAGCGTTCGGGCCGGTTCAGACGTCGTCGCCGGAGCTCCACGCCGCAGCCCAGCGCGCCTCGACCGCCGCGTTGCCGCCCGAGCCGCGGCCGGGAATCGCCATGTACGCGCGGCCGTCGCTCGTGGTGATCGTGACGGCGCCGTCCTCGTCCACCGCGAGGCCGGTGATCGCGGTCGCCTCGGCGAGCTCGACGGCGAGCCACGACAGGCCCCCTGCGCCGCCGATCGCCGGACCGACGTCGGTGATCGAGAGCGCGATGACCTCGCCCTTGGCGCGGCCCTTGGTGCGCGTCGTCGCGATCACCTCGAAGGCCTCGCCGTCGCGATCGATCGCGAACGCGATGGCGCCACGCCGGGTCGTGATCGCATGGATCGCGTCGGCCTCGGCGAGCGTCACCGCGAGCCGGACCTGCGCGGTGCGGGGTGCGGTGATGGTGACGTGCTCCTCTCCGGTGCCCACGCCGGGCGCGGGTGCCGACAGGCCCAGGGCAACGGAGATCAGGGGCAGGAGGGTGTGCAGCATGAACCCCAGATAGTTCACCCCCCGGGCCAGCTGCGAATCCGAGGACTTGCAGACAGTTAGCCTCCTGTGTGGGTCGGGACCCACAGATCGGCCCCGCGAAATCGACACGGTCAAAACTTGTCGCGTTCCGGGAGGAGAGTAGGTTCGACGCTCATGCACTGGATGGACATGCGCGTCGCCTATCCCGGTCAATGGCTGGTGGTGGAGCTGCTCGAGGACGAGCACGTCGAAGTGATCGAGCTGTGCGCCGATGGGTGCGCCGCGAAGCACCGGGCGCTCGAGCTGCGCCACACGCATACGAGCCGCGTGTTCTGTTCCGTCCACACGAGCTATCCGACGCTCGCGTTCGATCGCCCCGAGCGCGCTGCGGCGGCCTCGCGTTAGCCTCGTTCGTTCAGCGGACCGCGGCGAGCGCCGCCTGCCGTGCGCGGAATGCCCGCGTCTTCACTGCCGCCACAGAGAGCCCGAGGTCCTTCGCGATCTCCGTCTCCGTGCGCCCCTCGGCGTAGCGCTTCCAGAACACGGCGGGGTACTTCGCTCCGAGCCGCGTCACGGCTTCCGCGACGAGGTTGAGGTCAACCCGAGCGATCACCTCGGCGCGGAGATCCGTCGGCGCAGGGTGCTGCTCGAGCCACGGCGTTCCGTCTTCATCCTTCACCGAACCGCTCGCAGGGATCTCGCGGGCGAGCCGGCGCTGCTTGCGCAGGAACATCAACGCGGCGGTGGCGGTGACACGGTACAGCCACGTCGAGAACCGGGACTCGCCGCGGAACGAATCGCGGTAGCGGTGCGCCAGGAGCATCGCGTCCTGGGTGACGTCCTCGGCGTCCTGGTCGTCGCGGACGTACTTCAGCGCGACCGACTTCACGTAGGACCGGGTCCTGACCGGATCAGCGTCCATGGTGGCGGGTGCCTGCATCGAGCCTCCTTGCGGACAGGGGATATCCACCAACCGAGCCACCCCCGTCCAAGCGCCTGAACAAACAGTTCTAGATATTTGAGTGCACTCCGGGTACCCCGATCGTCCAGCCAGGTGGACACCGTCTAGACGGTTGGACTCAGCGGAGTATGCTTCCAGGGTGACTGTCCGACACGTCCTGATCGTCGACTCCGACGCCGTCACGATCGCCGCGGGGGCGGGTGCGTTGTCGGGCATGGACGTCGAGGCCGTCCCGACCGCTGTGGCCGCCCTCGAGCGCGTGACGGGCTCGGCGTTCGATGTCGCGTTGTTCGATCCTGCGCTGGGCGAGGACGACGACGCGGCACTCGCGCTCCTCCACCGCCTGCGCACCGTGGCGCCCGATACCGTCGTGGTGATCTGGAGCGAAGCCCCGACCGTGGGCTTCGCGGTGCGTGCGATGCGCGCCGGAGCGCTCGACGTGCTCAAGAAGTCCGCCGAGGCCGCGGAGATCCGCTCGGTCGTCGAGCGCGCGATCTCGCACGGCGCGCTCGCTCGCGAGGTCCGCCGATTGCGCGGCGAGGTCGAGAAGGCGCGGGGGCTCGGCGAAGTGATCGGCGACTCCGCGCTGATGCGGCAGCTCCTCCAGATGATCAACCGCGTCGCCGCCTCTGACGCGACCGTGCTGATCGTCGGCGAATCGGGCACCGGCAAGGAGCTGCTCGCGCGCACGATCCACCGGGTAGGACCTCGAGCGGACGGCCCGTTCGTCGCATTCGATTGCTCCGCCCTCGCGCCCTCGCTCCTCGAAGCCGAGCTGTTCGGCCACGAGAAGGGCGCGTTCACCGGCGCCAACCGCGCGCGCCGCGGTCTGTTCCGCGAGGCGAATGGCGGCACGATCTTCCTCGACGAGATCGGCGACATCGATGCCTCCGTGCAGAACAAGCTGCTGCGCGTGCTGCAGGAGCGCGAGATCAAGCCCGTCGGCGGCGATCGCCCTGTCGCGATCGACGTCCGCGTGGTGGCGGCGACGAACAAGGATCTCAAGGCGCTCGTCGCACGCGGCCAGTTCCGCGAGGACCTCTACTGGCGACTCGCGGTGTTCCCGGTCCAGGTCCCGCCGCTGCGCGAGCGCAAGGAGGACATTCCGCTGCTGGCCGCACACATCCTCGCGAAGCGGCGGGGCGCCGCGAAGTCGTTCGCCGGCGGCGAAGTCCCGTACCCGACGCAGATCACGGCGAAGGCGCTCCAGCGCCTCGCGAGCTACCGCTGGCCGGGCAACATCCGCGAGCTCGAGAATGTCCTGTCGCGCGCCGCCATCCTGTGCGACGGCGAGATGATCCGCACGCACGATCTCGACATGCTCGGGCTGGATCGTCCGAGCTCGGGCAAACAATACGACGGCGATGACCGCGTCGACCTCCCCGCCGTCGACCTGTCACGGCTGGGGGACGGAGAAGTGCTCAAGGATCTGACCGAGCGCACCGTCCGCGCCGTCGAGCGCGCCGCGATCTCGGTCGCCCTGCGGCGCGACCGCAACCCCGCTGCCGCGGCGAAGCGGCTCGGCATCAGCCGGGCGAGTATCTACACCAAGATGAAGACCTACGGCCTCACGGTCGATGGTGCGCCGAGCGTCGACGACGCTTGACCGCAGCCCGCTGCACCGCGCGAGCGCGATGGTCCCCACCGCCGGCAGCACCGTGCCGATCGTCAACGCCACCGCCCGCACTGTTGGTCCCACGCATGATCCAGACGGCACTCCGGTGCCGATCGTCACGCAGAGACCGCTGGGTCAGTTGCCGGTCTCGCCCGCGAGGCCGAGGTCGTGGGAGGGGCTCCATCCTCGACCTTCGACGATGACCCGCCGGAGCTTGCCGGCCGAGGTCAACGGAATCTCGGCAACGAGCTCGATCACGAGCGGGATGCCGCGAAGGTGGGTGCCGACGAACTCGCGGATCAAGGCCTCGACCTCGGCCGGCAGGCGGCCCTCGGAGGTGGGCACGACCTTGAGGACCAGCGAGCCATCCGCGCGCTGCACGGCCTGGAACTGCCGGGTGTGCTTTGCCATGTTGAGAAACAGGATGTTGAACAGGATGCCCTCGACGGGGTTCCCATCGCGGTCGCGCATGGTGTCGGTGACACGGCCCTCGATGGCACCGAAGCGCGGAAGGGTGCGGCCGCAGGCACACGGGGACTGCGCGCGTGCGATGGCGAAGTCCCCCGTGAGGTATCGGATGAACGGGGAGGCAAGGTTGTGCAGGTCGGTGACGGCGACCTCGCCCTTCTCGCCGGGCATCGCAGCGCGAGTGGTGCCATCCGGATCACGCACGAGGATCTCGACGATCAGGTTCTCGGCGGACTCGTGCAGGCCATCATGGGCGTCGCACTCGCTCCCCATCAGCATGAACTCGCGGCAGCCATAGGTCTCGAACACGGCGGGGCCGAACGCCTGGGTGAGGTCCGCGCGGTCGTGCGCCCACAGGCGCTCGGCGCCGTAGATCACGGGGATGGTGTCCCAGTCGCGGAGGCCTTCGCGGTTGACGAAGCGCGCCAGGTCGGCGAGCGCTTGCCCGTAGCCGGCGAGAACCTGCGGTCGCTCGCTGCGGAGAAGCTCGACCATCCCGCGGAGCTGCGCCGGCGAGCGGACCATGCAGCTCGCGTAGACATCACGGCGCAGCTTGCGATCGATCGCGATCTTCGCGCGCGCGAGCGGCGACGGCGGAACGGCGGGCACGCCCCACAGGTGCAGCGCCTTGTCCCCCATCCGGTAGCCGCCCCAGCCGAAGCCGCGCCAGCGCGTGGCGTCGCGCCAGTGGCGGCTCTCGGCGCTGAACCGGACCTCGAGGGGCTGACCGGTGGAGCCGCTGGTGCTCTTCGTGACGGCGACGGCCGGTTGTGCCGCGGTGCGCGACTCGACCGTGGTCTGTGCGGTCGCGCGGTCGAGGAGCGGGACGGAGCGCAGATCATCGAGCGTGCGGACGTCGCCTGGATCGAGACCGACGGCGTCGAATGCGCGGCGATAGTGCGTGGTGTGCTCGTACGCGTGGCGCAGCACGCGGCGGAGATAGCCGGTGCGTTGCGCCGTGAGCTCGTCGAGCGAGCTCCACTCCGTCTTCTGGAGCTGGTGCAGGAGCCTGAAGGTAGGGCGTCCCCGGAGGCGTTCCCAGGTCGGGTACAGGACCCGTCCAAGGACCGCTCCGTAGAGATCGAACGCCATGATCCCAACGTAACACCCCGGCCACTCCGAGCGGTTCGCCCGACGGTGAGTGGCCGGTGAGCATCGGGAAAGCGCTGACGCACCCGTGCGCCGCCGCCCGCTGCGCGCCGGTGTCCCGACGATCTACCGGCATTTGTGCGAGAGTCTCGCGGTGACGCTGCAGTGGCACGTGGTCGCGAAGGCGTCCGAGGTCCGGCCCGGGGATGTCGTCGCGGTCGAGATCGGCGGCCTGGAGATCGTCGTCGGACGTGATGGGGACCGCTACTTCGCGATGCAGCGGCGTTGCGTGCACCGCGGAGGGGACCTGGCGGAGGGCATCGTGTCGCGCGGGCACTTGATCTGCCCGAATCACGCGTGGCGCTTCTCCACCGCGACCGGCTGCCACGCCGAAGCATCGGAGTACTGTCTCGTCACCTACGCGGTCCGCGTGGTCGACGAACAGATCGAGATCGACCCGCGACCGCAGGAAAGGACCTCCACGTGACCACGAAGCGAACCCTCGTCAGCCTGATCGAAGGGGATGGGATTGGCCCGGAGATCGCCGCAGCCACCGTGAAGGCGCTCGATGCGGCCGGCGCGACGATCGACTGGGAGCGCGTCGATGCAGGCCTGGCGGGCGTCGAACGCCACAAGGATCCGTTGCCGCAGGAGACGATCGATTCGCTCAAGAAGACACAGGTCGCCCTCAAGGGGCCGCTCGCCACGCCGAGCGGTGGCGGCTATCGCTCGGTCAACGTCACGCTGCGCCAGCAGTTCGACATGTACGCGAACGTTCGCCCGGCGAAGACGATTCCGGGAGTGCCGAGCCGGTACACCAACGTCGACCTCGTGATCGTGCGCGAGAACACCGAGGATCTCTACGCGGGCGTCGAGCACTACGTCGATCCGCGCCGCACGGCGGCGGAGTCGATCGCGATCATCACGAAGTTCGGCAGCGAACGCTGCATCGTGTATGCGTTCGAGTACGCGCGGCGGCACGGGCGCAAGCGGATCACGCTCGTCCACAAGGCGAACATCCTGAAGATGTCGAACGGCCTGTTCCTCGATACTGGCAAGGAGGTCGCGAAGCGCTACCCCGACATCCAGTTCGACGACATGATCGTCGACGCGACCGCCATGAAGATGGTGATCCAGCCCGAGCGCTTCGACATGATCGTCACGATGAACCTGTTCGGCGACATCCTCTCGGATCTCGCCGCGGGCCTGATCGGTGGCCTCGGGGTGGCACCGGCCGCGAACATCGGCGACTCGGGTTGCGCGATGTTCGAGGCGGTGCACGGCACGGCGCCGGACATCGCTGGCAAGGGCATCGCGAACCCCACGGGGCTGATGCTCTCGGCGGCCATGATGCTGGACCACCTGGAACAGCCGGAGGCAGCGGCGCGGCTGCGCAAGGGCGTCGTGGCGGCGCTGGCGAATGCCGAGACACGCACGGGCGATCTCGGCGGCAAGATGAACACGGCCGGGTACACCGACGCCGTGATTCGACTGATGGGCTAGACCGTCACCGTCGCGAGCGCCGTGAACCGCTGGTAGAGGCGCTCGACGGCGCCGATCGGTGCGTAGCCGAGTGCTGCGACGGCCTCGCCGAGGCGAACGCCCGGGCTGCGGTCCTGGAGCTGGAGGGCGCGGAACAGCTGGAACCTGTCGACGATGCCCTGGTCCACGAGGTACTCGCCGAACGAGATCTCCTTGAGACCGTCTTCGAGAACATCCACGCCCTGGCTCGAGTACTCGAAGTAGTGGCGAAGGTCCTTGGTGTTCCTCGCGTTCCCGTACCCTGCGGCGATAAACGATGTCATCTGCATGGCTGGTGTTCCTTGGAGCACGCGATGTGCCATCAGCGTGAGTCGGCCGCAACGGTGCGGCCGACGGATCATCGGTAGGTTGCGGGGTAGCGGACCTGAGGCGTGTCCGTTGCGGCTAGGGGAGTAGCCGGCTGTCGCGCGAGTACCGGCTACCCGATCCACCTCCGCCACGCTCCGCGGTCCGTGGGACTTGCGACCTCAACGCTTCGCGTTACGGCGCGCGCCAGGTTCGTGGGGCTTGCCGTTGGCTAACGCCCGGGGCTGTGGCACGACCTATCGGGATGACCCGGCTTGTCGTGCTCTTGCTCGTGTTCGCTGCGTGTCACAAGGATGGCGCGAGTCCCGAGCGCTCTACACCGGTGGAGCCCGCACCGCCGGTGGCCACGAACCCGCCGCCCACCGTGATCCCCGGTGCTCTGCCGGGGACCGCCGAGCTCGTCGCGGTGCCGAAACACGTCGCGGACAAGGTCGAGCTGGTCCAGGTCGCGAAAGGCCTCGCACGCCCGGTCGCGTTCGCGGTCGCGCCCGGCGATGCGCGCAAGCGGTGGTTCGTGGTCGAGCAGCACGCCGGGCGCATCCGCATCATCGAGAACGGCAAGCTCGCCCCGAAGCCGTTCCTGACGGTCGGCGGGATCTCCGATGGCAACGAGCAGGGCCTGCTCGGGCTCGCGTTCCATCCGAAATTCCAGACCAACGGCAAACTCTACGTCAACTACACGGATGACGATGACGGCGCCACGCACGTTGTCGAATACACCGTGAGCAAGGATCCGGATGTCGTCGATCCAGCATCGCGCCGACAGCTGCTTCTGATCGGGCAACCCTTCTCGAACCACAACGGTGGGCACCTCGCGTTTGGCCCGGATGGCAAGCTGTACACGGGGATGGGCGATGGCGGCAGCGCCGGAGATCCCGAGGAGAACGGGCAGAACACGGCGACGCTCCTCGGCAAGATCCTTCGCTTTCAGGTGGATGTCGAGAGGCCCGTGGTCGAGCGCGTGCACCTCGGCTCGCGCAATCCGTGGCGGTTCTCGTTCGACGCGAAGACCGGTGACCTCTACATCGGCGATGTCGGGCAGAACCTGTGGGAGAACGTCTACGCGGTCGCTGCCGGCGACGGGCAGAAAAACTTCGGATGGAACGTCGTCGAGGGTAACCACTGTTTCAAGCAGCAAGGCTGCTCGAAGCTTGGCTTCACCGCGCCGATCGCCGACTACTCGCACGACGAGGGCTGCTCGGTCACCGGAGGGTTCGTCTACCGTGGCAAGGCGCTGCCCATGCTCGACGGCCGCTACTTCTATGCGGACTTCTGTACCGGCATCCTGCGCAGCCTGCGCTGGACCGCGGGTGCCACGCGCGAGCACTGGGACTGGAAGGACGCGATCGATCGCGAGGGCATCCTCGCGCAGATCAGCTCGTTCGGCGTCGATGCCGATGGCGAGCTGTACGTCCTCGAGCTCACCGGAAAGATCTACAAGCTCGCGCCCCGGAGCTGACAACTCCGCAGGCGCCTTCGCCTACGCCGAGGCCTCGGTGTCGCCCAGGAGCGGACGAGGCCGCCCGTCTCACGAGGGCAGGCGTTCGCCGACGTTGCCGCGCGCGGGCGCGGTCGGAGGCGGGATCGCCGGCTCGGGCTCGGGGGCGGCGGGTGCCGCTTCGAGAGCGACCGCGAGGGCGTCGTCGATCTTCTTCATCGTGCGGATGTCCAGCTCGTTCTTGATCTCGTCCGGGATGTCGAGGATGTCCTTCTCGTTGCGGTACGGGATGAACACGATCTTGATGCCGGCGCGGTGCGCCGCGAGGATCTTCTCCTTGAGGCCGCCGATCGGCAGCGCGTTGCCGCGCAGGTCGATCTCGCCGGTGATCGCGACGTCGTTGCGGATCGGCCGGTTCGTGAACACCGAGACGACGGCGCAGGTCAGCGCGACGCCCGCGGACGGGCCGTCCTTCTTGATGCCGCCCTGCGGCAAGTGGATGTGGACATCCGAGTTCGCGATCTTCGCCGCATCGATGCCGAGGCGGGTCGCATTCGAGCGAGTCCACGACATCGCCGCCTGTGCGCTCTCCTTCATGACGTCACCCATCTGCCCGGTCAGGCGAACCTCGCCCTTGCCGGGATAGATGCGGCACTCGATGAACATGATGTCACCGCCGACCGGTGTCCACGCGAGGCCGGTGATGACGCCGACCTCGGGCTTGCGCTCCGCGGTGTCGGAGACGTAGCGCTGAGGTCCGAGCAGCTCCTCGAGTTGCGGCAGGCCGAGCTCGATCCCGGCGGCGCCTTCGGCGACCTTCACCGCGGCGCCGCGGCAGACCGCCGCGATCTCGCGCTCGAGGTTACGCACGCCGGCTTCGCGCGTGTAGCTGTGGATGATCTCGGTGAGGACTTCGTCCGAGATGTCGAGCTGGTCCTTGCCGATGCCGTGCTCGCCGAGCTGCTTGGGGAGCAGGTGGTTCTTCGCGATCGCGAGCTTCTCGACGCTCGTGTAGCCCGAGAGCTCCACGGTCTCCATACGGTCGAGCAGCGGCTGGCTGATCGTATCGAGCTGGTTCGCGGTGCAGATGAACATGACCTTCGAGAGATCGACCGGCACCTCGACGTAGTGATCGACGAAGTCCTTGTTCTGCTCGGGGTCGAGGACCTCGAGCATCGCGGCCGCGGGGTCGCCCCGCATGTCGGCAGCGAGCTTGTCGATCTCGTCGAGAACGAACACGGGGTTCATCGAGCCGGCCTTCTTGAGGCCGGTGACGATCCGACCGGGGAGGGCGCCGATGTACGTCCGGCGGTGCCCGCGGACCTCGGCCTCGTCGCGCACGCCGCCGAGCGAGATGCGGACGTACTTGCGGCCGAGCGAGCTCGCGATCGAGCGGCCGAGCGAAGTCTTGCCGACGCCCGGCGGGCCGACGAGCAGGAGGATCGGGCCGTGCTTGTTCGGCGCGAGCTTGCGGACCGCGAGGAACTCGAGGATGCGTCGCTTCACCTTCTCGAGGCCGGAGTGCTCGGCCTCCAGGATCGCGCGGGCCGCGGACACGTCGATGCGGTCGTCGGTGAACACGTTCCACGGGATCTCGAGAAGATTCTCGACGTACGTGCGAGCGATGTTGTACTCGGGCGAAGACGACGCCATCTGGCTCATGCGCGACAGCTGCTTCTTCGCGACCGCCCGGACCTCGTCGCTCATCTTGCTGTCTTCGATCTTCTTGCGGAGGTCGTCGACCTCGGCGTTGTCGTCCTGCTCGCCGAGCTCCTCCTGGATCTGCCGCATCCGGTCGCGCAGCACGCGCTCGCGGTGCGTGCGGCTCGACTCGCCTTCGAGCTCCGCGCCGATATCCGCCTTGAGGCGCAGCACCGTGGCCTGGCGCTCGAGGGAGGGGATGATGCGCTCGAGCCGCTTCATCGTATCGGTCTCGATCAAGAGCGTGGTGAGATCGTCGCGCTCGAGCTCGAGGTAGGGGGCAGCCGCGTCGACGAGCTTGTCGGGATCGACGATCGCCTGCACCTGGGCGCGCGTGAGCTCGCCCTTGGGCTCCTTCTCCTTGCCGTCCTTGTCGCGCGTCTCTTTTGCCTGCGCATCGGTGACGACGGCCACGAGGTAGTCGCGGACCTTGGTGGTGGTCGACGCGAGCGCATCGGGAGCGGCGGCCGTGGTGGAGGGGAGCTTCGAGACGGTGGCGATCAGGAATGGCTCGGTGGCGACCAGCGCATCGATGTGAACCCGCTCGAGAAACCGCATCACCGTGGTGAACCGTCCCGGCGAGTGCTTCACGACTTGCACGATCTCGGCACGCACGCCGACCTCGTGGAGGTCCTTCTGGCCCGGGTCGCGAACCGCGGGGTTCTTCTGCGGGATGATCACGATCAGATTGTCGTCGCGCGTGGCGGCTTCGATCGCGCGAACCGAGGCTTCACGGCCGATCTCCAGCGGGCCGACATGACCCGGCAGCTGGACCTCGGTGCGCAGAGGAATGACGGGATACTGACCGGCAGTCTCGGTGTGTTTCGACATCGATTCCCGTACTGTACGACGTTTCAGTCGTTTTGCTCGCGCTTGCGCAGGCGAGTTACCAGCTGGATCAGCTGTTTCTTCTGCTCCTCATCGAGGTTGCCGGGGACGTCGATCTGCACGGTGATGTAGTGGTCGCCCGAGCGACCTGCCCGATCGGTCATGCCCTTGCCGCGCAGTCGGAGCTTCTTGCCGCTGGAGGTTCCGGGTGGGATCTTTACCTCGGCCTTCCCGTCGATGGTCGGGACCGTCGCGACCGTGCCGAGGATCGCGCGATCGAAAGCGATTCGAACATCCGAGTAGACGTCTGTGCCCTTCACGTCGAGGTACGTGCCGTCGGAGGCCTTCACCTTCTGGTCGAACTCCGCATCCTCCGCGGCGGCGGCGCGCCGCCGACCTCCGCCGGCGCGCTGTCGCACGGTCGGTCCTTCATCATCGAAGTCGACGTGTTCGACGCGCACGCGTCGGCCACCGGCGCCGGGGCCACCCTGGTTGAAGAACTGACCGAACAGATCGCCGAGGTCGAACACGCCGGGGCCGGGACCCTGCGACGTGTAGACGCCGCCGCCACCGAAGCCGCGCGGCACGCCACCACCCTGCGCGCGGAGTTGATCGTAGAGCGCGCGCTTCTTGGCATCGCCGAGCACGTCGTACGCGTTCGAGATGTCCTTGAACCGCGACTCCTTGGCCTTGTCGCCACCCGTGGAATCCGGATGGTTCGCCTTCGCGAGCTTGCGATACGCCTTCTTGATCTCGTCGGCGGTTGCGTCCTTCGCGACGCCGATCGCTTTGTAGTAGTCGACGTTCGGATCGAAATCGATCTGCTGCGGCATGGCTATGCTGCGACTCCCTTGGCGCCCTTGCGGAACACGATGTGCTCGCCTTCGACGTCGACCTCGATGTGATCACCGGGGGCGAAGCTTCCGGCCAGGAGCTTGGTCGCGAGCGGGTCGATCACGAGCTTCTGCAATGCGCGCTTGAGCGGTCGCGCGCCGTACGTGGGATCGTAGCCGACTTCCGCGATCCGGGCGACCGCCTGGTCAGAGAGGTCGATCGCGAGCTGCCGGTCGCCGAGGAGCTTCTCGAACCGCTTGAGCTGGATGCGGACGATCGTTCCGAGCTCGACCTGGCTCAGCGGCTCGAAGAAGATGATCTCGTCGATCCGGTTCAACAGCTCGGGGCGGAAGGTGCCCTGCAGCTCCTTCATGACGCTCGCCTCGACCTGCACGCGGTTCGTTGCATCGAGCTTGAGGAGGTGCATCGCACCGACGTTGGTCGTCATGATCACGACCGTGTTCTTGAAGTCGACGGTGCGGCCCTGACCATCGGTCAGGCGGCCATCATCGAGGACCTGCAGGAGGACGCTCCACACGTCGGCGTGCGCCTTCTCCATCTCGTCGAGGAGCACGACCGAGTACGGCCGGCGGCGCACCGCCTCGGTGAGCTGACCGCCCTGATCGTAGCCGACGTAGCCTGGAGGCGCGCCGACGAGGCGGGAGACCGTGTGCTTCTCCTGGTACTCGGACATGTCGATGCGGATCATCGCGGCGTCGTCGTCGAACAGGAACTCGGCGAGCGCGCGCGCGAGCTCCGTCTTGCCGACGCCCGTGGGGCCGAGGAAGAGGAAGCTGCCGATCGGTCGGTTCGGATCCTTGAGACCCGCGCGCGCGCGGCGCACGGCGGCCGCGACGGCGGCGACGGCCTCGTCCTGCCCGACCACGCGGTCGCGCAGGCGATCCTCCATCTTGGTCAGCCGCTCCGACTCACCCTCGAGCATCTTCTCGACGGGGATGCCGGTCCACTTCGCGACGACCGCCGCGATGTCGTCCTCGGTGACCTCCTCGCGGAGGAAGCTGCCCTTCGCGCGCAGCTCGTCGACCTTCGCGGTCTCGGACGCGATCTGCTTCTCGAGCTCCGGAATCGAGCCGAACTTCAGCTCCGATGCCCGGGCGAAGTCGCCGGTGCGCTGCAACTTGTCGGCGTCCGCCTTGAGCTGCTCGTGCTTGGCCTTGAGCTCGCCGAGGCTCTTGATCACGTCGCGCTCGTGCTGCCAGCGCGCCTTCATGGCGGATGACTGCTCCTTGATCTCGGCGATCTCTCGCTCGACCTCCTTGAGGCGCTGCTTCGAGCGCTTGTCGCCCTCGCGCTCCATCGCCGCCTTCTCGACCGAGAGCGTCATCACGCGACGCTCGAGGTTATCGATCGGCGTGGGTGTACTCTCGATCTCCATCTTGAGGCGAGAGGCTGCCTCGTCGACGAGATCGATCGCCTTGTCGGGGAGCTGTCGAGCCGGGATGTAGCGGTGCGAGAGCTTCGCGGCCGCCACGAGCGCGGCATCGCGCACGCGGATCTTGTGGTGGACCTCGTACTTCTCCTTGAGACCGCGGAGGATCGCGATGGTGTCGACGACCGACGGCTCCTCGATCATGACCGGCTGGAACCGGCGCTCGAGCGCCTTGTCCTTCTCGATGTGCTTCCGGTACTCGTCGAGCGTGGTCGCGCCGATGCAGCGTAGCTCGCCGCGCGACAGCGCTGGCTTGAGCAGATTGGCGGCGTCGGCCGCACCTTCCGCGGCGCCCGCGCCGACGAGCGTGTGCAGCTCGTCGATGAACAGGATGATCGTACCGGCCGCGTCCGCGACCTCCTTGAGCACGGCCTTCAGGCGCTCCTCGAACTCGCCGCGGTACTTCGCGCCCGCGATCAGCGCGCCGAGATCGAGCGAGCAGACGCGCTTGTCGCGCAGGGACTCCGGGACATCGCCCTGCGCGATGCGCTGCGCGATGCCCTCGACGACGGCGGTCTTGCCGACGCCGGCCTCGCCGACCAGCACGGGGTTGTTCTTCGTCCGACGGGACAGGATCTGGATCGTGCGGCGAATCTCTTCATCGCGTCCGATCACCGGATCGAGCTTGCCCTGCTCGGCGAGCCGCGTGAGATCGCGCGTGTAGCGATCGAGCGCCTCGTACTTCGCTTCGGGATCCTGATCGGTGACGCGCTGATTCCCGCGCACGCTCACCAGGGCCTCGAGGATCGCGTCCTTCGATGCACCACCTGCGCGCAGCGCCTCGGCGGCGGCGGACGACCCGCTCGAGAGCGCGATCAGGAAGTGCTCGGTGGAGGTGTAGTCATCCTTCATGGCGTGGGCTTCGCGCACCGCCTCGGACCACACGTCCTTGAACGCCCGGGAGGCATCGACGTCGACGTCACCGTGCGCCTTGGGGGCGGCGGCGAGCGCCTTGTCGACGTCGGCGCGGACGACCCGCGGGTCGGCGCCGAGCTTCGAGAGGATGCGGGGGACCACGCCGCCGTCCTGGTCGAGGAGCGCGAGGAGCAGGTGCTCCGGGCGCACTTCGGAGTGGTGGCGGGCGATGGCAACATCGCGCGCGGAGGCGATCGCCTCCTGCGCCTTGACGGTGAGCTTGTCGAGCTTCATGGCGAGGCTGAACGTAACCACGCTTACAAAGCCGTCAATCCGAACAGCCCCGAAAAACACGAATCGCCGGGGACCTTTCGGCACCCGGCGAACGGCTAGGTCCGCGGACCTCTCACTTCTTGCAGGACGCTTCCCAGACCTTCATCCAGGTCTTCCCGTTATCCATCGAGTACTCGCCCATCATCTTCACGCCGGCCTTTGCATCCGACATGTCCGAGGTGGCGCGAGACTTCATCGCGGCCATCATCGGCATCGAGGAGCGGGCATCGCCCTCCCACACGATCTTGTTGTCCTTGACGCCCGTCGAGGTCTTCATCTCGCTGGCGCCCATCGAGTCGCGCATGATCGAGATGTACTTCTTCGCGTTGGCGTCGTAGGTCACGTACTCCTCGCCCTTGAACATGGCGCCGGCGTCCATGGTGGACTTGATCCACCAGCCGCCCATGTCCATCGCCATCTTGACTGACATCTTCATGTCCGTCATCTCGGTCGGCTTGGAGGGGTCCATCATGGACTTGCCGGTGCACTTCCAGTTGCCGACCATCGACTTGCCCATGTCCGCGAGCTCCTGCGGCGCCTTCATCGGCTCCATCTTCTTCGGAGCCTCCTTCTTGGCCTCTTCCTTCTTCGCCGGCGTCGGCGCCGGGGTGGGGGCCTTTGCATCGCCGGCGACGGCGATGCTGGTGAAGCCAACGGTGAGCGCGAGCGCGATCGAGATGTTCGTGAAGCTCTTCATATGTCCTCTCTCTCCTCTTCCCAGTGGTGCGTTGCGCGAACTCTCGGCTCGGGTTCGGAGAACGTCAAGAGATCGCCGACGCCTCCGCGTTAGCGGCGATTTCGTCGATCTAACGGATCACGGGGTCGTGAGGAGATTCGCGACCGGCGTTCCCGCGGCGGCAGCGCGCACCTTCGCGATATCGAGATGACCGCGGCGCGCGAGCTCGGCGATCGCGGTCGAGGCGCTCGCGAGCTGCAACCGGCCTTCGTGCTTGCCGGCGAGCTCGGCGAGCGCGCCCGCGACGCGTCGCGGAGCATCGTCGCCTAGCGCGGCGCCGAGCCGGCTCGCGAGCTGGGTGTCTCCGATCAAGGCCGCGGCGACGAGCGCGTGCGCGAGCGAGACCTCCGCCGCGGGGCCCGTCGCGAGTGCGCCCTTGTCGGCGAGCTCGGTCGCGACCTCGACGAGCGCGCCGGGATCGTCGGCTCGCCAGTAGACGTCGAGCAGGCGGCGCAGCGTGGGCAGGTGCGCGGGATCGAGATCGGACGCGCGCAGGAACACGTCGTCAGCGCGATCGACGTCGCCGAGGTGGATCAACACGGCTTCGCCGAGCCGGTACAGACGCTCGGCGCGGAGCGCCGAGGTCGGGGCGAGCGGGACGAGCTGATAGAGGTAGCGTGTGGCCGATGGCCAGTCGGCGCGTGCGACGTGGACGTCCGCGAGCATCTCGAGCGCGGGCTCGTGCATCGGGTGATCGCGGAGGATGCGGTCGAGCTGATCCGCGGCACCGGTGAGATCGCCGGCCTGCCGCAGCAGATCGACCAGCGCGAAGTGCGCGCGCAGCTTTCCCTCCTCGTCGTCGAGGCCGATCAGATCGAGGACCTTCCGCGCCGCCTGGAGTGCGGTCTCGAGATCGCCGATCCGCGTTGCGAGCTCCTGGACCCGCATCATGACCTCGCGGCGGTTCGGCGCGGCATCGGCCGCCTGCTGTGCATGGTTGAGTGCCTCGGTATCCCGGCCGAGTTTCTCGCAGATGATCGAGCGACGCAGCGCGAGCTCGTCCGCGCCGAGCACGGAGTCGCCGGTCGCGAGGTCGCGGTAGATGAGGTCCGCCGTGAGGAAGTCGCCGAGCTTGAACGCGAGGGCGCCGCGCGCGTCGAGCGCTCCGACGTGGCCGGGATCTTCGACGAGCGCGAGGTCGTAGGCGCGCGCGGCCTGGTCGAGCGCCCCGAGCTCTTCGGCGAGGCGTGCGACCTCGAGCCAGGCGGTGGCGCGCTCGTCGGGCTGCTCGGCGCGGCTCGCACGAACACTCGTCAGATCGGAGAGCGCCGCCAGATCTCCAGAAGTCCGGTGCACATGCGCGAGCACGCGAAACGCGGCAGCGTGGCCGGGCTCGGCGCGCCACAGCTGGTTCGCGCGGTCGAACGCCATCTCGGTGTCGCCGCTGGCCTCGGCGCGGTCGAGCTGCGCGGCGAGATCCGGCTGCGCGGTTGCCTCGGCTGCAGCGGTGCGGCAGCGCGCGGCAGCCTCGAGCAGCGCGGCGCGGTCCGCCGCGCGGGCGGACATCGCCGCTTCCTCGTAGAGCTTCGCGGCCTCGAGATCTCGGCCGGTCGTCTCGTAGCGGCGCGCGAGCGGGAGCTTGGCTGCCGGGATCGTGGGATCGAACGCGAGCGCCTGTTCGTAGTTGACCTGGGCCTGACTCTCGTCGTCGAGGCGCTCGTCGAAGACCAGCGCGAGCTCGAGGTGCAACGCGCCGCGCTCGCGCGGATTCGTCGCGGCGGCGATCTCGCGATACAACAGCGATGCCGCGAGCGCCCACTCGCCGCGCACCATCGCGGCGGTGCGCAGCTGGTAGGCGATCTCCGGATCGCTCGGCGAGCAGGCGTGCGCTTCCTTGAGGCAGCGATACGCCTCTGCGTCACGGCCCAGCGAGTCGCGGTAGATCTTCGCGCGACGGCGCCACAGCGATGCGCGCGAGGTCTCGTCCTCGGCGATCAGGAGCTGGCGCCCGATCGTCTCCGACGCGGCGGTGATGTCTCCGCTCTGGAGATACAGACCCTCGAGGAGCTCGAGCGCAGCGACATCCTCGGGATACGCGTCGAGGACTTCCTCCGCGAGCGCGATCGCACCCGGCACGTCGTCGTCGGCGACCATGCGTCGCGCGCGCTCGATCTCGGGGCGGACGCGCGACGCCGCGCTTCGGGGCGGCTTGCTCCCGATCTCGCCGGAGACGATCGTGTGATCCCTGCCGAGTGCCTCGGTGCGTTCGGCCGCGAACCGGCGCCGGTGCTCGTCGTACGCTGGCGAAGCGGCGACCTCCTCGTAGAGCTCCCGCGCAGCATCGATCTCGTCGGCCGCGGCGAGCGCATCGGCGAGGGGCATCCAGATCGGGGAGTAGGTGGGATCGATCTCGTGCGCGCGATTCCACAGCGCAGCGGCGCGGATCATCTCGTGGGACTCGCGTGCGAGCACCGCGAGCTCGTGCAAGAGGATCGCGAGCGCGGGGCCGTGGCTGAGCTTGACGGCGTGGTCGAGGAAGTCGCGGCGCTGCGCGGGCTCGTCCGCGAGTGCTGCGAGCGCTGCCTGCAGCGCGGGGATGTCATCGGGTGCTTCCCGATGCGCGGCGATCGCCCGCTCGCGTTCACCGGTCGTCTCGGCCTCGACGACCGAGAGCGTCGGTGGGATGACGGGAAGCTCGATCGGCCCCGACTCGATCCGCGGATCCGTGACGCTGCGCCAGCCGCCGTCGTCTTCGTCGGGATCCGGCTGGGCCGCCATGCGATCGGTGACGGCAGGAAACTGGTCGGTGACACGTGACAGCTCGTACGTGACCTCGGGCGCTTGCGCCGGCATCCGGCCGGTGACCGAGCCGAACTGATCGGTCACGCGCTGTGCCGGCATCCGGTCCGTGACCCCAGGATCCACGTCGTCCTCTGGATCCGGTTGGGCCCACATCCGATCGGTGACCGCGGGGAGCGGTTGGTTGCGGTCGGTGATCGTCGCGTTGCGTGCGGCGAGCACGTGGGCGAGAGCCTGCCCACTGACCTCTGGCTGCCCCGTCTGTGCGGGCATGCGATCCGTGGCGCCGGCATCCTCGGCATCGCCCTGTGCCCACATCTGGTCGGTGACCCTGGGGAGCTCGTCCGTGGGTCGTGGTGCCGGCGGGCGCCCCCCCGATGGTGGAAACGGTTGGGTCAGGGCGGGCGCGGGGGCGATCGGCGCGGCGGTCGAGGGCGGTAACGTGACGAGCTTGATCCGTCCGATCGCACGCGGCGCCTCGGGCATGCCGGCGATCGGCGGTGGCGCCGTGCCGGGCAACGTCTTCGTGCGCGGGTCGCCGACCGGACCGGGCCCGGTCCTCGTCTTCACGCGCGGTTCTGTCGCGGCGCGTAGCCAGCCGGCCTCGGCGCGCATCGCAGCTGCATCTTCGGGCTGGTCCTCGTCGTCTGCATCATCCGCGCGCTCTTCGAGGTCCTCGGCGAGCTGCGCTTTGCGCGCGACCTCACCGCGCACCGTGGCGAGCAGCTCTCCTCCATCGTCGAGTCGGCCGGCCAGCATCGCGTCCTCGATCAGGGTGATCGCGTCGCCGTCCTTGCCCGCGCGGCGCAGCGCCGCGGCGAGCTCGGTCAGATCGGCCGCGTTGCGGCGCTCCATCGGGATGGCCTGCGCGGCCTCGACCGCGACGTCCCACGCGAGGTTCGCGCGCGCCTCGCTCGCGAGCATGCGGAGCGTCGCGTCGCGCCGCGTGCCGCTCGTGAACGCATCGGCCGCCGAACGCATCGCCTGACGGCCGCGCATCGGGTCGTCGAGATGGTCGTAGTAGATCTCGGCGAGCTCGAGAAACGCGTTGGCCCTCCCGCTTCCCGAAGCGTGCTCGGTGAGCTTCGTGAGGTGGCGCGCGGCGGCTTCGTGATCGCCGACCTGCATCGCGAGCTCGACGAGCTCCTGGAGCACACCGGGGTCACCGGGGCTGACGTGGTCCGCGGTCTCCAGCGTGGCGAGCGCATCGTCGAGCTTGCCGGCGAGGCGCGCGCGCGAGGCAGCTTCGCGCAGCGAGACCGCTCCGCCGGCGGCCTGCTGGATCCGACCGCTCGCCGTGTTCTCCTCGCGGGTCTCGTCGCTGCTCGACGCGGCGAGCGGTTCGCCGCGCAGGCGAGACAGTCCGTTGAGGACATCCACGCCGTCGACCGCGGCCTTGTGCAGCGCGGGCCGCGCGATCTCGCGGACGGACTCGAGCTGCCCGTCGTCGAGTCCGGAGATCAGCTCGCCGAGCGCGACCGCCGCGGTTCGCCGTTCGGCCAGGGCGATCGCGAGATCGACACCTTGATCCCC
>JAYVLW010000391.1:0-54210 GCA_043759315.1 Myxococcales bacterium | reverse complement strand
GAAGATCCCGAGCTCGGCGGCGCACGCGGTGGTCGCCATGATGCCGACGATGCTGATCATCGGGCGCCACAGATCGGCGAGCGCGTGCGTGATGTCGTCGATGCTCGCGATGCCAAAGGCCAGCGCGACACCGAGCCCGACGAGCGCGCCCACCGCCGGCGCCCAGTGATTGCGCCACGCGAGCGCGATCACCAGCGCAACGGCCATCGCGGCGACGGCGAGTACCACCTGGCGATGGTACTCCAGGTGCGCGTTACCTCACTTGACCGGAGCGCTGCAGATCGACGACGGCTGCTTGGCGCCGTTCTTCGCGTAGACCACACCCGCGACGTCCTCGGTGTTCGTGAACACCATTCCGGGCTTGAGGCCCTCGACGTAGCGCGCCTTCACCGTCTGCGGACCGAACGACTTGTCGACGGTGACGGACTTCGATGCCGTGCACCAGCTCTCGTAGATTACCGAGCCGCTGCTCGTGATCTGCGTGATCTTGTTACTCGACTTCCAGTTCGTGCACTGGTCCTGCTTCTCGAACTCCTTCTTGAACGTCACGACCGCCTTGTCGCCGTTGACCTTCACCGACGCCACCACGCCACGGCCGCCACCACCGGAGCTCATGTTCTGATCCATCCAGCCGTGGTTGACGCCCGGGTAATCGATCTTTGCGTCGCGATCGTCGAGCGTGACGCCGTTCGCCATCACCGCGGTCTGTGCCGCCGTGCGCGGGCCGCGATAGCCCGGCCATCGCGATCCGGTGTTCCCGAGCGCCTTCGCGAGGTAGTCCAGCTTGTTGCGCTCACCGCCGAGGCCCTCGCAGGTGTACAGCGCGATCGTGGCGAGATAGCCGGTCGGATCGCCGATGATCACGCCGACCGCCTGAACGATCTCGTTCTCGTCGCCGGGCTGGCGCTTGAAGTTCGCGAACTTCTTCGCCGGGATCGCGCTGACCGCCTTCTTCCACGCCGGCCACGCCCTGTCGGAGCAGCCATCGAACGCCTTGCGCGAGTTGCTCACGCGCGCGTCGTCCATGTCCGCGGCGAGCTGGACGTACGAGGCATCGACCTTCGCGAAGTCCTTGTAGCCCTGCGCCGCGGTCTTGAACACGGTGTCGTAGCCCGCGTCCTTCGCGATCAGCTTCTTGACGTCTTCGGCGTGCGCCTTGATCTGCTGGTCGTAGTCCTGCACGAGCAGGCGCATTGCCATCCGCTCGGAGCCGTTGACCGCGGTGTCCATGCGGACCTCGTTCGCGAACTTCTTGCGATCGAATGCATCGATGTCCGGCTGGCACATCGCCCACACGACCGGCTGCTCGTCATCGCGCGCGTGCAGGCACTTGAAGATGTACGCGAAGCGGCCGACCTCGGTCAGCTTCGGCCCGAGCGCGTCCGCGGTGTAGGCGGCGCCGTCCTCGTTGAAGTCACCGGCGATCAATCCGTATTGCTGGACCGGCGAGAGCTTCGACCACGCGATCTTCTTGTCGTTCCGGATGCTCTGGTTGACGCGGGAGCCCTGGTCCTGCGACGCCCACTCGGCGACGTCGGCCCAGTCCTGCTCCACCATATCGAGCTTCTTGTTCCACTTCGCGCGCGCTGCGGCGAGCTCCTTCGTCAGCGTCTGCGCTTCCTGGTCGGGCTTGCACGTGGCGCCGACGAGGTAGTAGAGCGCCCACTCAGCGTCCTTGCTGGTGATCGCCTCCTTGCTGTTGCTATCGAGGCGACCGTCCGCCTTCGCGCACCACGCGGGTGGATCGGCCATCGCGGTCCCCGACGTTGCCATCACGAGAACCGACGCCGCGACGAACACCCTGTTGTTCATGCGACGACCTTACTATGAAGGCCGGACCGCCGGCATCACGGCAGGTCGATCACCGAGATCCACACCATGTTGTTGTAGTACCCGCCGGTGACGATGCGGTTCGTGCCACCACCACCGGCGGTGATCTGCGAGGGGACAAACATGTTGTCGTACGAGTAAGGCACCGTAAGGTCGGGCGGATGGTCGCGGCTGATCAGCACGCTGCCGGTCGACGAGAACGCGCGCAGCGCGGTGCCGGTGGCGTTGCCATTGAGGAGGTTGTACATGCGGAAGCCTGCGACCTTGCCGCTCGCGGTGACCGCGACACCCGACACTGGGGGCGAGCCAAGGTTCGTGACGTCGGCCGCCGAGAAGTTCGTGGTGTTGGCCGGCGAGGTCGCGGACGTGGTGAACCGGGTGCTGGTGGCGGTCGCCGCGGCGAGGTTCTCGTTCGCGTCGTACATGAGCGAGATCTGATTCCCGCCGGGGATCGGAGCGAGCGTGGTGAGCGGCGTGCCGGAGGACGAGTAGCGCAGCACCTGTCGGTTGCCGCTGCCGGCCGGCATCTCGTAGAGGATGGCGATGCCGACTGTGCCGGCCGGCGACACGGCGACGGCTTGCGGCACCGGCGTCACGCCCGTGATCGTGAACCGGTCGACGCCGCTGCCGTCGACGACGTGCACGCCATCGGTGGTGAGCACCCCGATCACCGTGCCATCGGGTGACACCGACAAGGTGCTGGCGAACGAGAACGAGTTGCGCGGCGCGACCGGGAACGACCGTGTCCACATCAGTGCGCCGGTCGCCGACAACGCGAACACCTCGTCCGTGCCGACGGAGATACCGTAGACGTGGCCGGCCGCGTCGACGGCGATCGACCGCGCGCCCCCCTCGATCGCGGTGGACCACACGATGGTTCCGGCGAGGGTCACCACGGTCACGCCCGTTGTGGTTCCGATCACGAGGTCGCTGTTCGGCAACGCCGCGAGCCCCGTCATCAGATCGATCGGCGGGAACATCGACAGCACCTCGTACTGATCGAGGTTGCTCGTCACGGTCACCGCCCGATCGTTCGCGATCGTGCCGAGCGCGCAGATGTGCGTCGTCGTGGTGCAGTCTCCGCTCCAGCCGACGAACATCGATGGCGAAACGCCGACCACCTCGACCTGCGCGTTCTGCGGCACGTAGATGATGCAATCGGAGGTGCAGGAGCCGTAGCTGCCGAACTGGCTGTTGGTCATGTGGGCATTCACGAGGCTCTTGCCGGTTCCCGCGAACGTCACCGTGATCTTCTTCGCGCTGGTCGGGACGAACTGGACGCGCACGGTGCCCTGCAGCGGCGACGCGACCGTGCACGCCGCGCTGCCCGAACACAGACCGCCCCACGTCACGAACATGTTGCTCGCGGCGGGCGTCGCGGTGAACGTCACCGGGACGCCGAGCGGGAATCCGGCGCTGCACACGCTGCTGCCGCCTCCGCAGGTGATGCCCGCCGGCGACGACACGACGCTGCCGGTGCCGAACGAACCCGCTCCGACGGAGCCGATGTCGATCTTGCGCAGCGTCGTGCCGTGCAACGGGATGCTCACCGCACCGCCGCTCGACGCGACATCGAAGGTGCCGGTCGATGACCCGAGCGGCGAATTCTGAAACCGGAGGTTTACCGTGCAGGCACCGCCGGGCGTGAGTGTGGCCGGGCAGTTGTCGCCGATGTTCGTGAACATCGCGCCCGTCGTGGTGCGCGCTCCGAGCGTGATCGCCGCAATCCCCGCGTTCGACAGGACTACCTGCGCGTCCACCGGGTTGTCGCCGGAGATCACGGTCCCGAAATCGATGGTCGCCGCGTCCGCGACGAGGGTGCCCGACGGCATGAGTGGCACCACGCCGCTGATCGGCAGCGTCAGCGTCGCGCCAGATCCGACGACCAGCAGCATAGCGGTCTTGGTGCCCACCGAGCTTGGCGCGAACGCCAGGTCGACGTGGCAGCCATCGCCGGCGAGCAGCGATGGACCGCACGTCGTACCGCTGGTCACGATCGCGAAGCTCGCCGCATCCGCGCCGGTCAGCGTCGCGGCCAACGCACCCGTCGGCGCTGTGCCGGTGTTGTAGATGAACAGCTGAAGGTGGGTCGTGGTACCCGCGTAGGTCGCGGGCGCCATCCACTGGGTGATCGTGGCGGTGCCGTCGTTCGCGATCAACACCGCCCCGGTCGTTGCTGCATCGACCGCCGCGTCGACGGGAGCATCGGGTGCATCGATCGCGGGTGCGTCGTCCGCGGCCGGCGCGTCGATCGCAGCACTGCCACCGCCACCACACCCACTCGCCAACGCCACACAGATGGCCACGTACTGCGCCCTCATCCTGGCATCGTGCCGCCAACGCGCACCCGGCTCAAGAGGCTTGCGTCGTCGCAGCGACGTGCGCCGGCGCACCATTCGCCGGTTTGTCGTGGCAGGTGGCCTCCTGCTGTGGTTGCATCCGCGCATGTCGGGCCGCGCGCGCTCACCGCTCTGGATCGCCGCGCTCGTGCTCGGTTGGCTCGCGCCGGCATCCGCCGAGGTGCGCGCCGAGGACATCCGGATCACGTACGCGGCTCCCGAGGGCTGCGGGAGCGCCGACGAGTTCTTCGCGCAGCTCGCGTCGCGCGCGCCGGTCAACCGCGTCGACGAGGATGCGGCGCGATCGTTCGAGATCACGATCGCGCAAGATCCGGCGGGCGGTGTCCACGGCACGCTGGCGATCCGCACCGCCGCCGGCAGCTCGGTGCGTGACGTCGATGGTGCGAGCTGCGACGAGACGATCGCGGCGCTCGTCGTGGTCGCGAGCCTCGCGGTCAGCGCCGAGCGCGAGGTGCCGCCGCCCGCCGTCGCTGCGCCACGCCCCGTACCGCCATCGCCGCCGCGCGTCGTCGCGGCTCCGCCGCCGCGCCCTCGCTGGCTCGCCGTGGGGAGTGGCCTGGGCAGGTACAGCGGCGTCCTCCCGGCGCCGGTGTTCGGGGTGCCCGTGTTCGTCGCCGTCGGCGCTCCGGGCGGCCGCCAGCTCCGGCTCGGGTTCGCGCGGACCGTCACCCAGGAGGCGATGCTCGTGGCCGGGAGCTCCGAGTTCCGGCAGACCATCGGGCGGCTCGATGCCCGGCCAATCGCGTTCGGGCGGGGAGCGTTCGAGGTGGCACCTTCGTTCGGGATCGAGGCAGGTGCGCTGACCGCTCGCGGGACCCAGGTCGGGTCGCCGGCCGGGGGGCTGCGGCCGTGGGTCGCCCCCGACGTCGCCGTACGGGCGGCGGTCCACGCCGGCCGGTTCGCCCTCGAGCTCGAGGGGCTGCTCGCGATCCCCCTGGTCCGGGACCGGTACTTCATCGCTCCCGGGATCACCGTCCACCAGGTCCCCGTGGTCACCTACGGGGTGGGGCTCGCCCTGGTGGTGGAGGTGCTGTGATGGCATTTCGTGATCAAACGGCGAGCTTCCGGACATTTCAGATGAACGATGAGCGCGCTCACGGTAACCAACCGCGCACCCGGACCCCGCCGTGCAGGACGCCGTACGCCCCCTCGCCATCGCCTCGCCCGAGCCCGTTCGGGACGGCCTGTCCGCGGACTCGCGGCTCCGCACGCTGTTCGACGGCCAGTTCGACTTCGTGTGGCGCTCCCTGCGCCGCCTGGGCGTTCCGGAGCTCACCGTCGATGACGCAACGCAGGAGGTGTTCCTCGTGGTCTCGCGCCGGCTCGGCGACATCGAGCCGGGACGCGAGCGGTCGTTCCTGTTCGCGACCGCGCTGCGTGTGGCCTCGACCGCACGGCGTGCCGCGGCGAGGCGCGGCGTTCACGACGACGACGAGGTCGCCCAGCTCGTCGATCACGCGCCCGGGCCCGAGGAGCTCGCCGATCGCAAGCGCGCACGCGACGTCCTCGATCGCGTGCTCGCGACGCTGGAGCTCGATCTGCGCGCCGTGTTCGTTCTCTACGAGCTCGAGGAGATGACGATGGCGGAGATCGCCGTCACCCTCGAGCTTGCGCCGGGCACCGTCGCGTCGCGGTTGCGGCGGGCGCGCGAAGCCTTCGAGGCCGCGGCCGCGAGCTTGCGAGCACGGTCATGACGGAGCCCCGCCGCCTCAAGGACGACCCCGGCTTCGCGGGATCGCTGCTGCGCTCGGCGGGCGATGACGCCCCGAGCGCGGATGCCCGGCGTGCGATCGCCGCGGCGATCGGCGTCGGTACGGCGGCGGCGATCGGGCACGGCACCGCGACGGCCGCGGCGGCGAAGGCGACCGCGTCGGCGCCGGTCGTCGGCGGCGCGGTCGCGGGTGGTGCTGCCGCGAAGGCCGGGATCTCGATCGGCGGGAAGCTGCTGATCGGCCTCGCGCTGACGACCGGCGTCGGCGTCGGCGTCGGGGTGGCCGTCAAGAGCTCCGGCGGAACGTCGTCGCCGGCCGAGGTCGCGACCGCGCCCCGTGCGCCGGCGAGCACACCAGCCCCGGCCGCGATCGCGCAGAGCTCGGCGCCACGGCCGGAAGTCGCCGCCGTGCCCGCACCGGTGCCGCCGCCGCCGAGCGCCGCCACGGCCGATCCGGCGCCGCCGAGCACCGCACTGCCGACGCGCGCCGACCGCTCGCCCACGCGCGCCTCGCCCGCGACCGCATCTCGCGTCGAACCACCACGGACGACCACATCGCGCGTCGACCCATCGCGCGTCGACCCATCGCGAGCGAGCGCGTCGCAGACCGACCCCGCGCGCACCGGATCGGCGACGCCCCCCGTGGCGGTCGAGGCGCCACCGCGCCCGACGCTCACCGACGAGGTCGCATTGATCGACGAGGCGCTCGCGTCGCTCCGCAAGCGCGATCCGGCAGCCGCGCTGTCGCTCCTCGATCGCTACGACCGAGAGTTCCCGCGCGGAGCGCTCGCGCCTGAAGCGACGGTCGCGCGGATCGAAGCGCTGGTCGCAGCGGGCAACGCGCCGCGCGCCCGCGAGCTCGCGGCGAAGTTCCTCGCCGCGCATGGCGACAGCCCGCTCGCACATCGCGTTCGTCGCTCGATCGACGCGGAGTGAGCGGCGTGCGCGCGGGCTGGCTCGTCACCCTGTTCGCCCTCGGCGCGTGCCGAGCCGACGTTCAGCTGGGCAGCGTGATCGACGCCCCGGTCGTCGTCGACGCGCTACCCGATGCGCCCCCAAGTCCGTTTCAGGCCGGCGCGTATACGCTGACGTTCCAGGATCCCGTGATGACGAGCTGCGACGGCTCGCTCACCGGCAACGAGGCGAGCTTCGACGGGATCACGCGGGCGGCGGCGAACCTGGTCGACGGCACGGTGACGATCGCGGATGTCGACGCGACGACGATCCGGATCTCCGGCACCGTGGTCGCGACCGCGTTCGGCCAGCCGACCATCGAGCTGGTCCCGAACCCGCAGGCGTCGCCGCCGGACTTCCCGCAGACCATCTGGGACACCGAGGTGACGGCAGACTTCGGCACCGGGCCGTTGTCGACGCTGCACAGCGCGCGCTACTTCGGCATCGACTCGGCGACCGCGACCACGCCGACCGCGATGCAGGCCGCCGTGGCGCTGCTCTACGAGACCGCCGACACCACCGGTGCATGCTTCGGCACGTTCGGTGCGGTCCTCGCTTCTCAATAGGCAGGTCGTGTCAGCGCGCGCCGCGACAAGCGGTGATCAAAGCGCCCGGCGCCGGCCATCTCCCGCGCAAGGAACATGGAGATCCACATGCGCACTCTCACCACCACGTTGTTGTTCGCCACCCTGACCGCCGCGTGCGTCAGCCCCTCCGAGCCCACCGCTCCGCTGCCGACGCCGCCGGGCCACGGCATCCGTCCCGTCTACAACGTCCCCGGTGGTGGCGCCGCGGCCGCCCTGTTCGGCCCGGGCGCGAGCTTCATGATCAACGGACCCACCGCGCCCGGATCGGCGAGCTTCTCGTCCGCGCCGGTCACCGACGAGCAGACCGAGCCGACCACCAGCGGCACCGGCGCACTGCAGATCACGGTCGACGGTGTGGCGTACGCCGCGCCCGCGCTCGACACGTTCGCGATCCTGCTCGCCGACGGGTCCACGCCCTACGTCGCGCTCCTCGGCTACGCCGAGCGACCGGGACCGAACGCGACCACGGTGGTCGACGAGGTCATCGTCATCGTCCCGCAGTCAGATGTCGCGGCCGGCGCGACGGTCGCGCTCGACGGTCAGGATCGCGTCGCGCTGTTCGCGAGCGGCGATGCGGCCGCAGATCAGCCGAGCGTGTTCGCCGCGGCGGTCACCGGCTCGGTCACGTTCACGGGCGGCGGCGTCGCGCTCGGCGGCACATTGTCCGCGACGGTCGCGGGCGACTTCGGCTCGATCGACTTCGTCGATCCGGGCCCGGGCACCGGCGGTGGCACGCTCACCGACGGCGCGTACTCTCTCGACGTCGTCGGGCCCGCCGAGGTCTACTGCGACGGCACCCTCGCCGGGCAGGAAGCCGCGTTCGCCTCGATCACCGCGGCGAGCCTCGGCCTCGGCAACGGCTCGGTCGCGATCGGCAACGGCGGCCTCGCCATCTCCGGCGCGCCGATCGCCGCGGGCTTCGGGCTGCCGTCGCTCGATCTCTCCGAGGTCGATAGCGGGCTGTGGGCCGGCTTCATCGACGAGAACGTCGCCGGACCCGCGGGCACCACGCGCGCGGGCAAGTACCTCGTGCTCGATGCCAGCACCGCCTCGGCGACGTTCGTCAACGGCGGCGTCGGCGCCGCGTACCTGAACGCCGCCCAGGACGGTCAGTGCTCGGTCGCGTTCGGCGCGACGCTCACCGCGCCGTAGTCAGGGACAGGCGACGGGCGCGACGTCGACGACGAGATCGTCGAACCAGACGTCGAGCGGTCCGCTCATCGGGTGGAAGCTCATCGCGCCGAGGTAGAACTGATCGAACGACGGCCCGTACCACGGTGTGGTTCCCGGAACGTTGAGGCAGCCGTCGCCCGTCGTGGTGACCGAGAAGCTCGTGACCGCGGTGCCGTCGAGGCTCATCCGGTAGTGGATCGCGTCGGCGTCGGCCTCGAACGCGACGCAGGTCCAGTGATCGGTCGCCGCCGCCACCGGCACCAGCTGCTGCGAGTGGTGCCAGCAATCCTGCTGGGTCTGGTTGTCGTAGAACACGGCCATGAACTTCTTGTCGTCGGCGGCCGAGAACAGATAGGTCGTCGTGTGACCCGCGGCGGGCGAGGGGGCGGGCACCACGCCAGAGGCACCGAACAGGGTCCAGTGGATGCTGTTCGCCTCGCGCGCGCTCCACATCATGAACCGACCGAACAGGTGGCGGCGGGTGGGTGCGAACAGCGCACCGTTGCGGGCCCACAGCCGGCCGCCGCCGCTGCCGCCACCGTCGATGTGCGCCTTCAGCGCGTGCGTGCCGCTGTAGGCGCGCGTGGTGTCGATCGCGAGCGCGCCGCCGGGCTGCACGTCGGCGCGGAAGCCACCGACGGTCGCGTTGTTCGCGAGGCTCCCGACCGGCAGCGTCTCGAACGTCTCGCACAGCGGCTGCCCCGCGCACACCGTGCCGCGTGGCGCGTCGACGCTGGCGTCGATCACCGCCGCATCGTCATCGCCGAGCGCCGCATCTCGCACCGCCGGTGACGAGCTGCATGCCGACACCGCGAGCAGTACCGCAACGATCCCCGGCTGCATCGTCACAGCGTACCGCGACGACGAACCGGGCTGGCGAGCTATCGGCTCGCCTTGAGCTTCTTGATCTCGGAGATCAGCTCGGGCACGGCCTTCTCCCACTCCTGCACGATCCCGTAGTCGGCGACCTGGAAGATCGGCTCGTCCTTGTTCTTGTTGATCGCGACGATGGTCTTGCTGCCCTTCATCCCGGCGAGGTGCTGGATGGCGCCGGAGATCGCGACCGCGAAGTACAGGTTCGGCGCGACGATCTTGCCGGTCTGACCGACCTGCCAGTCGGCGGGGACCATGCCGGCGTCGGTGGCCGCGCGCGAGGCGCCCATCGCGGCGCCGAGGAGATCCGCGAGCTCCTCGAGGACCTTGAAGTTGTCGCCGTTCTTCATGCCGCGGCCGCCGGAGACGACGACCTTCGCGTCGGTCAGCTCGGGGCGATCGCTCTTCTGCGCGTCGAGACGCTCGAACGTGGCGCCGAGCGCGTTGATCTCGCCGGCCGGAGCCGACGTCACGGTGCCCGGCGCAGCGAGCGGCACCGCGGCCTCGAACTCGGTCTGGCGAATGGTGGTGACGATGATCGGCGTCGACACCTGCACCGTCGAGTTCGCGTTGCCCGAGAGGATCGGACGCGTGAACGTGTCCTTGCTTTCGAGCTTCGCGACCTCGGACGCCATTCCGGCGTCGAGGAGCGCCGCGGTGCGCGGCATGACGTCCTTGCCGACCGCGGTCGCGGTGGCGGTCACGAGCGTCGCGCCGTTGCTCCTGGCGAGGCTCGCGAGGATCGGTGCGTAGGTCTCCGCGAGGTAGTGCGCGAGCGCGCCGTCCTCGACGGTGATCACCTTGCCGGCGTACCTGGTGGCGTCGGCGCTGGCGGCTTGCGCGCCCGCTCCGATCAGGACCGCGATCACCTCGCCGCCGTGCGCGGTGGCAGCGGCGCGCGCGAACGCGAGGTTGGCGAGGGCGCTCGAGCGGAGCGTGGCGCCTGAGAATTCACAGAATGCGATGACGTTGCCCATGGCCATATCTCCTTAGAGCGCCTTCGCTTCGTCGGCGAGCTTCTTCACGAGGGTGGGGATGTCGGCGACGATCTGGCCGGCCGCGCGCGGCGGCGGCAGCGTCACGCTGAGCTCCTTGATCACGGGCTGCGGCTCGGCGCCGTAGTCCGCGAGCTTCGCGACGGTCATCGGCTTCTTCTTTGCCGCCATGATGCCCTTCAGCGACGGGAGCCGCGCGCCTTCGCCGGAGTAGCTGTGCGAGTCGGGCGTGACGCCGTTCTTCACCGATTTCGGACCGACGATGCGGAGATCGACGGTGACGACGGCGGGCAGCGGGACCTTCTTGTACTCGACACCACCATCGACCTCGCGGCCCACGGTCATCGCCGTCTTGTCGGCGGACAGCTCGATCGACGCGGCGAACGTCGCCTGCGGCCACGCGAGCTTGCCGGCGAGCATCTGCCCGACCTGGTTCGCGTCGCCATCGACCGCCTGCTTGCCCATCAGGACGACGTCGGGCTTCTCGGCGGCGATGATCCCGGCGAGGACCTTCACGACGACCAGCGAGTCGATCTCGGCGTCCCCGGTGACGACGTGGATCGCGCGGTCCGCGCCCATCGCGAGCGTGGTGCGGATCTCCTTCGCGGCGTCGTCGGGGCCGAGCGACACCACGATGATCTCGCCGGCCTGCTTCGTGCCGTCCGCACCGTTCTCGAGGAGGCGCAGCGCGGTCTCCACGGCGTACTCGTCGAACGTGTTGACGATCCACGAGGCACCGGTGAGGTCGATGTGGCCGTCCTTGATCTTGGCCTTCTGCGTTGGGTCGGGGACCCGCTTCACGGGAACGAGGATCTTCATGGGGACTTCTCCTTGGAGGACACGGGAGGTGATGACGTGAGGCCATTCGTCACGAGCAGGACGACCCAGTCGGCCGCGCGGACGATATCGAACTTCTTCGGACGCGTTCCAGGTGTGCCGGTCGAGATCGACGGCTGCCGCGCGAGCACCCACGCGAGGGCGAGCTCGTCGAGCATGCCGAAGATCATGCGCGCCGCGACGTGCGCGGGGATCGAAGCATCGAGCTCGCCGCGCTCCTGGCCTGCCGCGAGGATGCCGCCGAGCGTGCGCAGGAAGTCGACGAACTGCGGGTTGTCGTACTCCTTCATGAACTTGCTGCTCTGCCGCAGCTCGATCGTGAGGACCTCGGCCGCGCCGGGCTCGTCGTGGACGAGCTGGAGGTACGCCTTGATGAAGGCGCGGAGCTGGTCCTTCGGGGGAACTCCAGCGATCGCGGCGCGCAGCGTGGCGTTGACCTGGCTCATTCGCTGCTCGAACAGCGAGATCAGCAGGTCGTCTTTGCTCTTGAAGTAGAGGTAGATGGTGCCGTCGGCGACGCCGGCCTCCTTGGCGATCTCGGAGACCCGCGCGGCGAAGAAGCCGTGGCGCGCGAAGATCCGCTCGGCAGCGAGCAGGATCCGCTCGCGCTTGTCGCTGCGCTCGCTACGGTCCGTCGCTGAATGAACCGTCATTCAGTCGGTTGATACCTCCCATGACGCGCAACGTCAAGGCACCCTGCCAGGACGCTGTGGTTGAAAACGCCCTACCTCTGCACTACAACGCACGAGTGTCAAACACGCGCGTTTCGGGGCATTTAGTCCTCGCCTTGCTGTGCGCTCCGCTGCTCATGGGCAGCGCGTGCGAGAAGAAGAAGCCGCAGGATGCCGGCGCGATCTCCGCCATGGATCGCACCGGCTCTGGTAGCGCAGCCACGGCGCCCACCGGCCCGGTCGATACGACGCCGCTCAAAGGCTTCGACCTCGGCAAGCTCGATGGCGAGAAGCAGAAGACGTTCTACGCGCTGATCGCGTCGCTCAAGTCGCCGTGCGGCAAGACCCACTCGCTGCGCACGTCGTTCGAGCAAGACACCGCATGCAAGCGCGCGCCGTATGCCGTGAAGTACGTCGCGTCGCTCCTCGAGGACGAGGTCAAGGAGTCCGACGTCCGCGACTTCTACACCAACAAGTACGAGAAGACGCAGGACCGCGTGAAGCTCGATCCGAGCAAGGCGCCGCGCATCGGTAACGCCGATGCCCCGGTGCGGCTCGTCGAGTTCTTCGACTACGCGTGCCCGCACTGCCAGATGTTCTCGCCGGTGCTCGCGAAGGTCGAGGACAAGGAGGCCGGCAAGGTCGTCGTCTACTACATGATGTATCCGATCGAGTCGAAGCACCCCGATTCGCGCAGCGCCGCGATGGCCGCGTACGCCGCGAACGCGCAGGGCAAGTTCAAGCCGCTGCACGAGCTGTTGTTCGCGCGCTCGCCCCAGCACGGCAAGGACGCCGTCGTTGCCTTCGCGAAGGAGCTCGGGCTCGACATGGTGAAGTTCGAGGCCGACTACGCCGCCGCCGACAAGCAGGTCACCGCCGATCTCGCCGCCGGCGAGGCTGCCGGGGTGGACTCCACGCCAACCCTGTTCTTCAACGACCGCCGGTACGAGGGTCCGATGAACGCCGAGTACATAAGTATGTGGATCGAAGAGGAACTGGCGGTGAATCGATGAGGGGGGCGCTGCGTCCTACCGCCATGCTCCGCACCGCCGTCCTCGCTCTGGTGGTCCTGGCCGCGCCCGCGTACGCGGACACGCTGAAGGTCGGGGATCGGCTCACGGAGCTCGACGTCGCGGTCGACGCGAAGGGCAAGCCGTTCAAGCTCAAGGCCTACAAGGGCAAGTGGCTCGTGGTCACGATCGGGGCCGACTGGTGCAAGCCCTGCGCGAAGGAGCTGCCGACCTGGGACAAGCTCGCGCCGACCTTCGCCGGCAAGGTCACGTTCATCACGATCGATATCGACAACGATCTCGCCGTCGGCAAGAAGTTCCACGACAAGCTCAAGATCAAGAACATGACCCGCGTGTACCTGCCCGACGAGAAGTCGAGCGTGGGCGGCAACTACGGCTCCGATACGATGCCGACCACGTTCATCGCGGACCCCCAGGGCGTGGTGCGCTACGTCAAGAAGGGCTTCGAGATGGGTGATGCCAGCGGCGAGTCGAAGAAGCTCTCCGAGCAGCTCACGAAGCTGACGGCGAAGTAGCTATCACGGCGCGGCGCGGGCCGTCATCCACACGTTGACCCCGGCGGGACCGCCGGTCGCGTTGCTGTGGAAGTAGAGGTGACAGCCATCGGGCGAGATCCAGTTCGGGACCTCGTCGATCGCCCGCGCCGAGAGGCCCGGCACGGGCGCCGACGTGCCGAAGCCGTCGGTCGCGGTCGAGCGCGATGCTGTGTAGACGTCGGTCTCGCCCGCGGTCAGACGACGGAAGAAGATCACCCGCTCGTCGGACGTCACCGCGGGAGCGTCCTCGGTGGCATCGGTGTTGACGCCGCCGACCAGCAGCACCGGCGCACCGATCGCGCCGCCGGCATCCACCGGCGACCGCAAGATCTCGCCGAGCCCGAGGCCGCCGCGCACGGTCGACGAGAAGTACAGCGCGTGGTCGTTCGCGAGCAGCGGATGGATGTCGTTGTCCCGCAGATCTCCACGCGGTGTGGGCGGGCCGAACGGCACGGCCGTGGACGCGCGCGTGCTGCGCCAGATGTGGAAGGTGTTCGGTGTGGTGCGGTCCGCCTGGAACAGCAGGCTCAGGCCATCGGGGGACACCGTGGGCCACAGGTCGGAGGACACCGAGTTCACCGACGTGAGGAGGGCAGGGACGCCGAACGGCTCCTCGATCGATCCGCGCGACGCGCGCCAGAGATCCCACACGCCGCCCGTCAGGCGCGAGAAGGTGATCTCGAGCTCGTCGTCGCTGAGGCGAGCGGCGGCGTCGTCCTGATCGCTGTTGATCCCGGCGAGGACCATCGGCACGCCGAACGCCCCGCTCGGATCGCACCGCGCGGCGGGTTCGTCGATCGGCGCGTCGGGCTTGTTGCCGCCACCACCGCACGCGGCGAGGCAGGTCGACAGAGCACACCACCAGCCGCGCACCTGGCTAGGTTACCAGCGAACGCCGACCGGGACGCTACTTGGCTTCCATCCTCCAGCGCTCGCGCCGCGATGCCTCCGGGCGCCCCCACTGGCACGGCGTGTACGCGATCGGCGGCGCGGGGTCCGCGAGGACGATCTCCAGGGTGTCCTCGGCGCAGCTCACGAGGTGCGCGGGCGCGCGGCCGATGCACTGGTCGCCGGTGTGCACGAAGCGGCGTTTGACGTCACCGTCCGCGCCCTGCGGCGTGCGTACGAGATCGATCACGCGCGGCCCCAGCTCGATGCCGGCGGGCGCGCCCGCGGGATGCGTGTCGTCGAACAGCGTGTATGCCTCGAGCGCCTGGCCGCTGTCGATGATCATCCAGCGCTGGCCGGCCTCCGTCTTCCATGCGCCGGCGAGGTCATCCTTGCACGCCGCGACGGTGGCGCGCTTACCGCACGCGGCGAGTGCGATCGCGAGGGCGATCGCCGCCGATCTCACAGGCCAGCCTGAGCCTTGAGCGCCTCGGACTGCTGGTGCGCGCGCAACGCCTCGATGATGTCGTCGAGCTGCCCATCCATGATCGCGGGCAGGTTGTGCTTGGTCAGGCCGATGCGATGATCGGTGACCCGGTCCTGGGGGAAGTTGTACGTGCGAATCTTCTCGGAGCGGTCGCCCGAGCCGACCTGCGACTTGCGCGCGGCGGCCTCGGCGGCGGCCTGCTTCTCGCGCTCGTGCTCGAGGATCTTCGAGCGCAGGATCTTCATCGCCTTCGCGCGGTTCTTGATCTGGGAGCGCTCGTCCTGGCACGCGACGATCGTGTTCGTCGGGAGGTGCGTGATGCGCACCGCGGAGTCGGTGGTGTTGACGTGCTGGCCGCCGGCGCCGCTCGATCGGTACGTATCGATCTTGAGGTCCTTCTCGTCGATCTTGACGTCGACCTCTTCGGCCTCGGCGAGCACGGCCACCGTCGCCGCGGAGGTGTGGATGCGGCCCTGCGCCTCGGTCGCTGGAACGCGCTGCACGCGGTGAACGCCGGACTCGAACTTCATCTTCGAGAACACGTCCTTGCCGTCGATCAGGATCACGATCTCCTTGAACCCGCCGCTCGTGCCCTCGGAGGTCGACATCACCTCGAGCTTCCAGCCCTGGCGCTCGGCGTACCGCGTGTACATCCGGTACAGATCGCCGGCGAACAGCGCGGCCTCGTCACCGCCGGTGCCGCCGCGGATCTCGATGATGGCGTTCTTTCCATCGGCCGGATCCTTCGGCAGCAGCAGGATCATGATCGCGTGCTCGGCGGCGGTCTTCTGCGTCTCGAGCTCGCGCATCTCCTCGCGCGCCATCTCGCGCAGCTCGGGATCCGGCTCCGCGTCGACCATCTGCTTGGCCTGCGCGAAGTTCTTGACGAGCCTCGAGTAGTCCCTCCACGCCGCGACCAGCGGATCCAGCTCCGCATGCTCGCGCGAGAACTTCAGGAACTCGGCGCGCTTGTTGATCACCTCGGCGGTGCCAAGCAGCGCTCCGAGCTCCTCGTGGCGACGCTCGAGCATCGCCATCTTGTCCTTGAAGGTTGACTGGTCGAACATGGCGGCCTAGGACCGCGGTCGCAGTCTCAGGACTTCTTCGCGGCTTCAGTCGCGGCCGCGGCGGCAGCGTACTTCTTGTTGAACCGGTCGATGCGGCCGGCCGTGTCCATCAGCTTCTGCTTGCCCGTGTAGAACGGGTGGCAGGCGGAGCAGATGTCGATGCCGTGGTCGCCACGGGTCGAGAACGTGTCGTGGGAAGCGCCGCAAGCACAGGTGATGTGGGCGGGCTTGTAGTGCGGGTGGTTAGCAGAGTCCTTCATGGCTGTCTCCGTTTCCCTGCCGGAGCAGGGGGCTCGGGTGGTCGCGCTGAGCGAGCCCGGATTTATAAGGATCACCGGGCACGAAAGCAAGGCTGCCCGACGGGGGAGTACCTAGCTAACGCCGCGTAACTCCTTGCGAGCGCCGTCAGCGACCCAGCGAAGCTTTGCCGCCGAGCCTGGCGGGGGCCTTGTCGGGGTAGAGCGGCAGGAGCTCCTGCCCGATCCGCAGGTCTCCCACCCCGCGGTACTTCGAGGCCAGGTCGAGCGAGACGTAGACCTTGTTCGAGTCGAACAAGCCGAAGCTGGTCGACACGACGATCTGCTCGTCGCCGACGCACTCGTAGCCTTCGGGGATGACGTCGTGACCGTAGATGCACATCGTGCCGTTGGTCGCGCGCAGGAACCGGCGGGCCTCGGCCTCGGTCGCGCTCCGCGCCCACAGCACCTTGCCGACGATCGGCGTATCGAGCACGTCGAGGGGACTCGAATAGTTCGCACCCGAGAGGTCGGCATCTTCGAGGTCTTTGATCGAATCGATCACCGCGGCCGGCGCGCCGTGCGTGAACACCGCCCCGCACTTCGACACCGCGGCGAGCGAGAACGTGTGGATGATGCCTCGCATGCGGGCGGTGCCCGACGGGCCGAGGATCTGCTCGAGCAGGGCGACCTCGTCGGCAGCGAACTTCGCCGTGTGCGGGCCGCCGATATGCCCGTGCTCGTGGTTGCCGAGCAGCGCGTGCACGCGGCCGGGATACTGCGCGGCCAGGCCGGCGTACGCGATCATCACCTCGCCGGAGGCATCGCGGTAGTACTCCCCGAGGAAGTCGGGCCAGTCCTCCGGATCGATGTGCGGTCCGTGGATCAGATCGCCGGTGAACAGGACGTGGGCGTCGCCGTGATAGGTCAGCAGCGCCTGTTCGAAGATGTCGACGAAGCGCAGGAAGTCGCGCATGCAGCCCTGCAGATCCGTGCACACGAGGAGCCGACCGTGGTCGGGTAATCGCAGCACGCGCGCCATCCGTCTTCCAAGCTACCAAGAACGTCGACGGTGGCGATAGGGGTGGACCCCGGTTCCAGTGTGGGACACTCGCACCAATGGCAACGCGACGTGTGCACGCGATCGTCTCCGGTCGAGTCCAGGGTGTGTCCTATCGCGCGGCGACCGCGGATGCGGCCCGTCGCCTCGGAATCTGCGGCTGGGTGCGTAACCTCTCCGATGGCTCCGTGGAGCTCGAGGCCGAAGGAGCCGCGGAGCAGATCGCCGCGCTGCTCGAGTGGTGCCAGCGCGGCCCACCGTCCGCGCAGGTCGCGGGCGTCGCGAGCGTCGATCTCGCGCCGACCGGCGTCGACACCTCGTTCGCGATCCAGAGCTAGCGAGGGGGCAGGCCGAGGAGCTCTTGCGCCTCGGGATCCGGCGGCCGGCAGACCACGCGATCGACGGTCGCCATCTTCGCGTGGATCACGTCGCACACCGGCGTGAACGACGCCTTCTGGAACGCGCGCAGCGAGGCGTGGTTGTCGGCGGCGATCAGCGCCCACGAGCGATACGCATCCGTCGCGCGCAGCTGTTTCGCCATGTGCTCGAGCATCACGGGGCCGACCGCGCGTCCCCGCGCCGCGGGCGCCACGAACACCGAATGGATGTACGCGTCGTACTTCGACATCCGCAGCGTGCGACCGAGCTCGGGCGCTTCGATCGGACCGCGCGCGGCCCATGCGATGCCCGCCGGGCGGACGCCGAGCGTCGCGAGCACGGCCTGATCACCGCGCCGCCAGTGCTTGTGCGCGGTGACCTCGTCGAGGGAGAGCTGATCGAGGAGATCGGCGCGTCGGTTGTCGTCGAGCTTCGCGTAGTCGGCCTCGGCGAACACGACCAGCTCGAGGCCGGGCGGCGGCTCGATGCCGCGCGTCCACAGCTGCCCGCGATACAGGCAGTAGCGATCGTAGTGCGCCACGTTCGCGGCCGCGCTGCGGATCTTCGTCCATGCCGCACGTGCCTGCGCCGCCGCGACCGCCGGCGTCTCGCGCGCCCGGCGAGCGCGCCGGGCCACGTTCGAGACCGTGCGTCCGACCGATGCGGTCGTGGTCTGGCCCCAGACGCGCACGGCGAGCGCCGGCTGCTTCGACGTGGGGAGCGGAGGCAGCGCGTACTCGCCGACCCCGGTCGTGACGTCGAGCGCGGTGCAGCCGCGAGCGCGCGCTGCGATCGCCTCGGTGTGCAGCAACCGCGCTGATGCACGCGGACCGACCTGCGGATCCACCGCCATCGCGAGCACGACCGCGCGATCGCCGTCGTCGACGATCAGCGCCGCCGCGCAGACCTCGCCCTGGGCATCGTCGAGCCGGGCCAGCCGCACGAGCCCGCGCTTGCCGAGCTCGAGCGCCACTTCTTCCAGCAGCGCAGTGGCCTCGGCATCCGCGAGCGGCGAGGGTTCGTCACGCTCGCTCCACTCGAGCCGAGACAGGCGTCGCAGCGACGACAGGCCCTTGCGCAGCGCCGGCAGATCATCGCCGAACGTGGTCACCACACCGGAACCACCGTCGGTGGCCTCGGAGGGTGCGAGGGCGAGTGCGATCCGGCTCGCGCCGCCCGCCGACGGCGAGCTCTCCACCGTGAAGCCGGCGGGCGCGAGTCGCTGCACGAGGTTCGCCCGGAGCCGTGAAGGATCGGCGAGGGGCTCGAGATCGATCAGGTCCCACGTCGACGCCTCGTCGATCAGCTTGCGCGCGAGCGCGGCGCCGGCGCGATCCTCCCAGCCCGGAGCCGCGAGGAGGTCGAGCGACGGCGGGCGTGGACCGGCATCGCCGATCATCCGCAACTCGCGGGTGTCGAGCAGCGCGACCTTCACGGTGCGGCGGTACAGCGGCGCGATGCACACCATCTGCCCGGCATCGGGCTCGCCTTCGCCGATCCGGCCGACCAGCACGTGGAGCTCGGCGGCGAGCGTGTTGTGATACGCGTGCCACCACGGCAGCAGCCAATCAGGGCCGCGGAACAGCGCGCCGGCACCCGCACCGGCGAGGGTCCGCCATTCGGCCTCGATGGCGCGAAGCGCCGTCAGGTCGCGCAGCACCGAGACATCGATCGCCATGCGCTTCGCGACGTTACCATGTCGCGCGATGCCTCGCGCGTTGCCATCGGCAACGCCGTCCGTCTCCGATGTACGCATCGGGTCAGTGAATCCGACGTCCATGCCCCCGGTGATGCACGACAGGTGCCCAACCTGCAGCAGCTGAGACGGATTCGCAGTCGAGGGAGAGCGGCGCCTCGTGTCAGGCGCGGCGGAGGATGTGAGCGAAGAACCCATCGGTGCCGTGCGTGTGGGGCGCGACGGTGAACGAGTCCCCGGCGGCGACCCTCGGGTCCGCCACGGGTAGCGTGGTCAGCTCCGGGCGGGCCGCCAGGAGACCGGCGATCACGTCCTGGTTCTCCTCTCGGAGGAGCGTGCAGGTCGCGTAGATGATCCGCGCGCCCGGCGCGCAGAGGTGAAACGCACCGTCGAGGATCTCGCGCTGCTTCGACGCGAACGTGACGAGATCTGCTTCGCGCAGCCGCCAGCGCGCCTCGGGGTTCCTTCGCAGTGCGCCGATCCCGGAGCACGGCGCATCGACGAATACGATGTCGGCCTTGCCGCGCTGCGCGTCGAGGGCCGGCGGCCAGCGGCCCTCCTCGAGGTGGATCGCCTGCGCGTTGGACACGGTCGCGCGACGCGCCCGGCGCCGCAGCTCCTCGAGCTTCTTGTCATCGACGTCGCTCGCGAGGATCCTGCCGCGGTTTCCCAGGCGCGCGGCGATCGCGAGCGTCTTGCCACCTGCGCCGGCGCACAAGTCGACGATGAGGGGCTTGTCGGGCGCACCGGCGATCGCGAGGTCCGCGAGCAGCTGGCTACCCTCGTCCTGTGCCTCGAGCGCGCCGCGCTTGAACGCCGCGAGGCCGAACAGATTTGTGCGCGAATCGACATGGAGCGCGGTATCGCACCACGTGCCAGGCGTGGTCTTGAGGCCCGCGGCGGTGAGCTCGGCGGCGAGCGCCGTACGATCGCCGACGAGGAGATTCGCGCGCACGGTCATCGGCGCGCGCTGGTTGAGCGCGAGCGCGAGCGGCTCCGCTTGATCACCCCAGTCCGCGACGAACCGCGCCGCGAGCCAGTCGGGGAACGAGGCGAGGAGGGCGATCCGCGCCGCCGGTTTGCGCTCCGTGGCGATCGCCTCGTTGATGGTGGCGACGGCGTTCCAGTCGAGGTCGCGCTCGAGCTTCGCGGCGCGCGCGGGCTCGATCAGCTTCTCGAGCACGAGCAGCGCGAGCAACCGCTCGAGATCCTTCGGTGGCTTCGAGACCTTGCGCCCACGCGCGAGCGCCGCATCGACGCGCCGCAGGTGGCGAACGAGGCCATACAGCGTCTCGCCGACGAACCGGCGCTCGTGGCTCCCGATCCAGGTCTCCTTGCGGAACGTGGTGGCGAGGCGATCCGTGACGAACCCCCAGTCCATGCGCGTGCGCTGCCACAGCTCGAGGATGAGCGCGCGCAGCCGCCCGCCATCGGCGACGACCGCGGCGAGCTTGTGATCCGAGAGAGCGTCGCTCACGTGAGCGCGCGGTAGTCTTCGAGGATCAGGAACAGCGGCACGAGAGCGTGCGCGCCGAGCTGGCGGACCATCTGGAGACCGTCACCGATCTTGTCGATCCGGTCGCGGTTCTTGTCGACGTAGTCCGTCACCGTCGAGACCTTCGCCATCGCGCGTTGCCGGACCGCCGAGGCCTCGCGCTCGAGAGAGGCGTAGAACCGGCGCTCCCAGGGGTTCGCCGGGATCTGGGTGGCGAGCACCTCGTCGAAGGCATCGACGTGCAGCTCGCGGCCGACCTTGTGCACCGCCAGGGCCGTGACCTCGAGCTTCGCCTTCGCGTCGCGCACCGAGGTCAGCACCGCGAACGCTTCGCGGAGCAGCGGGGCACGGGCGAGCGCGGTCGCGACATCGAGCCCGAAGCCCTTGCCGACTTGCTCCTGCACGCGCGCGTCGTACGCCGCCTTCGCGGTCGGATCGAGCGCGGCCGCGAGCGCGTCGGCGGCAGCATCGAACTGGGCCTTCGTCTTCGTGACGTCCTCGGCCGCGAGCTTCCAGGTCGCTTCGTTCCAGCTCCACCAGCGGAGCAAGTTGCGGTGGACCTCTTCGAACGCGAGCAGCGCCGCGTACTGGTCGGCCGCCGCGATCTTGTAGTCGAGCGCGTGCACGGCCGCGCGGAACGCCCGGCCGCCGAGCAGCTCGTCGATCATGAAGTAGCGGACGACCAGCTCGTCCATCGGCGCCGAGGTCTCCTTGCCGAGCTGCATGAGCAGCGTGCAGCCGGCCTGGTTGATCACCGCGTTGGTGACGACCGTCGCGATGATCTCGCGGCGGAGCAGGTGCTTCGCGATCTCCTTCGGATACTTCTCGGCGGCCTTCGCCGGGAAGTAGGAGAACAGATACGGCTCGAACAGCGGCAGATCGGGGAGCCGCGACTTCAGGACGCGCTCGTAGAGGTCGTTCTTCGTGTGCGCGACCAGCACCGCGAGCAGGTTGCGCGGGAGGCCCTTGCCCGTCGCGAGCCAGCCGTTGAGCACCTCGTCGGTCGGGATGTGCTCGGCGGCGCGCGAGAGGCCGTGCTTGTCGAGGTACGACAGCACGTCGAGGAACACCTCGCCGGCCTTCTTGCTGCGCACGCTCTCCATCGAGAGCAGCGCGCTCTGCAGGTAGTTGTCGAGCACGCACGCCTCGCCGACCGCGGCCTCGAGCTCGCGAAGGAACGTGTCACGCGCCTCGCGCGGCAGCGAGCCCGACGTCATCAGCGGCGACAGCATGATCTTGAGGTTGACCTCGTGATCGCTGCAGTCGACGCCGGCGGAGTTATCGATCGCGTCCGTGTTGTGGCGGCCGCCGTGCAGGCCGTACTCGGTGCGGGCGCGCTGCGTGATCGCCAGGTTCGCGCCCTCGCCGATGACCTTCGCCTTGAGCTCGGTCGCGTTGATACGGACGTTGTCATTGACCTTGTCGCCGACCTCGCCATGCGTCTCGGTCGACGCTTTGACGTACGTGCCGATGCCGCCGAACCACATCAGATCCACTTCGAGCGCGAGGATCGCGCGCACGATGTCCGGACCCGTCACGATCTTCGCGGTCAGGCCGAGGAGCTTGTGCGCCTCGGGGGCCAGCTTGATCTCTTTCGCGGCGCGCTCGTAGATACCGCCGCCCTTGCTGATCAGCTTCGCGTTGTAGTCGCTCCACTGCGTGCCGGGCGTGGTGAACAACCGCTTGCGCTCGGCATATGCGACGGCCGTGTCCGGCGCGGGGTCGATGAACACGTGCTTGTGGTTGAACGCGGCGACGACCTTCATCTGGTCGTTGAGCAGCATGCCATTCCCGAACACGTCGCCGGCCATGTCGCCGACGCCGGCGACGCGGATCCCGGTCTTCCGGATATCGATGCCCATCTCGCGGAAGTGGCGCTCGACGTTCGTCCAGCCACCGCGCGAGGTGATGCCCATCACCTTGTGGTCGTAGCCGGCGCTGCCGCCGGAGGCGAACGCGTCGTCCATCCAGAACTTGTAGCGGAGGGAGATGCCGTTCGCGGTGTCCGACAGGTGGGCGGTGCCCTTGTCGGCGGCGACGACGAGGTACGGATCGTCCTCGTCATAGCGGACCACGCCGGGCGGCGGCACGATCTTCGTGCCGACGTAGTTGTCGGTGACATCGAGCAGGCCGGCGATGAACACCTCGTACTGCGCGCGCGCTTCTTCGCGCGTGGGCTGGGCCTTGCGCGTGACGAAGCCGCCCTTCGCGCCCTGCGGCACGATGATCACGTTCTTCAGCGCCTGCGTGCGCTGGAGGCCGAGCACCTCGGTGCGGAAGTCATCGGCGCGATCGGAGTGGCGCAGCCCGCCGCGCGCGACCTTGCCGCCGCGCAGGTGGATGCCCTCGACGCCCGGCGCGTGGACATAGATCTCGTAGAGCGGGCACGGCCGCGGCATGTGCTCGACGAGCCCGCTCTCGATCTTGATCGAGATGGTGTCGCCGCGCCCGGGCCGGTAGTAGTTCGTGCGGCGCGTGGCCTCGAGGAGGTCCATCAGGTAGCGGAGGATCAAGTCCTCCTGGATCACCGTGACCTTCTGCAGCAGCTCCTCGTACTTGTACCCGAGCACGGGGAGGAGCTTGTCAGCGCGCTGCGCCGCGGTCTCCGAGCGCGCCGTCGCGAACTTCGTCTCGAAGTACTCGACGAGCAGCGACGCGCAGGTCGGGTGCTTGAGCAGCGCGTCGTCGGTGGTCTGCGTGCCGAACCCCTGGAACACCTGCACGAAGTAGTTGCGGTACGTGATCAGCAGATCGATCTGCTTCCAGTCGAGGCCGGCGAGGTAGCCGAGGCCGAGCAGGCGATCGTCGAGCAGCTGGCCGACCAGGACCCGCTGCATGATCTGGCCGAGCCGTTCGAGCGAATCGTCGTCCTCGATCTTGCGGCCGTCGGCGCCCGTGACCTCGAAGGTGGTGACGTAGACATCGGGGCCCACGCCGGCCTCCAGGCGCTCCGCGAGGCGACTGGTCGTGCGCAGCGCCATGCGGTGGAGCGACGGGACGACGTCGTTGAGCAGCAATTGCTTGCGCGACACGATGCGCAACGACGTGTGCCGCGCCGCGGCGGTGCCGACGACCGCGAGCGAGACACGCAGGCCTTCGGTCTCGTCGAGCTTCTCCATCAGCGCGATGTCCATCATCGCGATGTCGGGATCGATCGCGCCCTTGTACGACTCGGGGAACCGGCTGCCGTACCGCGTCCAGATCTCCTGTGCCGTGGCCGTGGTCGCGAGGTAGATCGCCGAGCGCGACTGCGCGCCGCTCTCGTTGCGCCCGCGGTAGCGCTTGAAGATCAGCGCGCGCAGATGATCGTCCCAGCCCTCGAGGAGATGCTCGAGCTCCTCGGCGAGCTTGTCGAGGTCCGCGTCCGTCACGCCGGGCCGGTACTTGCCCACAGTGAAGTGAAGACGGATCGGCGACTCGTCGTCGGTCTCCTGGCGATAGTCGCGCAGGTTCGGCACGCCGAGGAACTTGCGGATCTCCTCGCCGAGCTCCTCGCGCAGCGCCTCCGAGAACCTCATGCGCGGCACCACGCAGACCACGGTGATGCGGCGGCCACCGGGTCGCCGCCACACGAACACCTTCGCCTGATCTCGCGACTCCGCGAGCCGGAAGCTCTCGGCGACGTTCCGGATCTCGTCCTTGTGCCAGTAGAACAGGTCCTCGACGGGGAGAGAGTCAAGGATCGCCACGACCTTCGTGTACGCATAGCTGCCGGGCTGATCCTCGAGCCCGCGCAGCACTTCCTTGATCCGCTTGCCGACGACGGGCACGCGGCGGTTCGCCTGCTTGAGCGCCTTGGTCGACTGCTGGCCGATGAACACGTGCTCGCCGACCGGCTTGCCATCGAGGCCGCGCTCGGCGACGCCGAAGTAACGAACCTGCGCGACCGACCGCACGACCGTCATGTAGTCGGTGCGGTAGTAGGAGTAGACCTCGTCGCGCTCCTTGCGGGTGGCGACGATCTCGCCGATCACCTCCTCGAGGTTCTTGCGCTCGGTGTGGAACAGCCCCAGGCCCTTCTCGGCGTGACGCTCGCCGTTGCCGTTCGCGCCCTTGCCATAGGGGAACCACGCGTATCCGAGGAGGATGAAGTTGTCGTCCTTGAGCCAGTCGATCAGCTCGACCGCCTCGATCGTCTCGGTCTCGCGCGTGTCGGCCGCGCCGAGCTCGTTCGTGGTGGTCCGCGCGATCACGGGCAGCGTCTGCGATTCGCGCGCGCTCGGCGTGGTCGGATCACGGCCGGAGACCGAGAGCAGCTGTGCGCGCACCTCGTCGAGCCGCGCCAGCATCTGGTGGCGATCGCGGTTCACCTGCAGCGTGAGCGCGAGCCGCTGCTCGAGATCCGCCGCGAGCGCTTCGCGCTTGTCGGGCGCGATCTGGCTGACCTGGAGGTACACCTGCGAGTACTTCGTGCCGCGGGCCGGATCGATGCCGGTGATCTGACCGTGATCCGTGATCACGCCATGGATCGGGTGGAGCACGAACCGGAGCTGCAGGTCCATCTGGCGAAGGAACGACTTGATGGTCCGGATCACGAACGAGCAGTCGGGGAGGCGCGTCTCGATCACCGTGGAGTGCGTCTCGTCGAGGAGCAGCGTGGTCTCCGGGTCGTGGATCGTGACCTTCACGGTCCGCGCGAAGTCCTCCTCGAGGAACGCGAACCGATCCATCACGAACGCGAGCAGATGGTGCGGTTCGACCTCGCTCAGGATCTCGGGCGGGATCGCCCGGCAATACGCTCGGATGTACGACTCGAGGCGGTCGCGGTGCGACTCCTTGACCGACTGGTGAGCGAGCGAGAGGACCTGCTTTACGACCTCGGCCTGCATGATATGGCGCGCACCCTAGCAGAGCCCCACGGCGAGAGACATTCAGCGATTGCCCAATCATTGAACTGCGTTGCGCCGCGCCGCGTTACCTGTGGTTGAATGCGCGCGGATGCTCGGTTCGGCGCCTTCGATCGCCACCCTGGCGCGCTGGCTCGGCCCCTGGGCGGATGCCGCGAAGGCCCCCGACGTCGCCACCTCCGATACGGAGGTCGACGGCATGCGGGTGCGCCTCTACCGCCCGTCCCGCGCGCCCCGGGCCACGTTCCTGATCGCGCCGGGTCTGCACTACGCGGGTCCCGATGATGTGCGGATGGACAGGTTCTGCAGGATCCTCGCGGCCAGCGGTCACCTCGTGGTGGCGCCGTTCATCCCGTCGTACCTGGCGCTGATGCCCGATGCGCGGGCCATCGCCGACTTCGAACGCGCGTACCTGGTGCTGCCGCGGTGGTCGAAGCAGAAGCCGGTGGTGTTCTCGATCTCGTTCGGCTCGCTGCTCGCGTTCGCGCTCGCGGCGAAGTACGGCGATGCGCTCGCGGGCCTCGTCGTGTTCGGCGGGTATGCCGACTTCCACGAGACGCTCGAGTTCTGCCTCACGGGCAAGGTCGCGTCGGGACGCGCGGCGGTCCGCGATCCGCTGAACCAGCCGGTCGTGTTGATGAACCTGCTCGCGCACCTCGAGCCGCCGTGCCCCGATCACGCGGCGGTGTCGGCGGCATGGCGCGCGTACGTGGAGCGCACGTGGGGCCGGCCGGAGATGAAGGCGCGCGATCGGTTCACCGAGGTCGCGGCGTCCGTCGCGGTGCCGGCGCAGGTGCGCGCGTTATTCGACATCGGCGTCGGAATCACGCCCGGTGCCGCCGAGCTCGCGCAGGACGCGCTGACCCGGTTCGACGGCAGCGCGCTCGATCCCACGCCGTACCTCGAGCGAGTCACGGGCCGGGTCGATCTAGTCCATGGCACTGACGACGACGTGATCCCGTTCGAGCACTCCCACGCGCTCGCCGCACAGCTCGTCAACGCCGATGTTCGCACGCACATCACTGGCCTCTACGGCCACACCGGCGCGCAGACGCCGAAGCTGTCGGCGCTCGCGAAGGAGCTGGTCACGATGGTCCGCGTGCTGCGCGCGTTTGCGCGATGATCGATCTTCACCACGCTTCGCGGCGCGCGGATCACGATCGCTGAAACGTGAGCCACCGCATCTGCGCCGGCGGGAGGGCGGGCTTCAGGTTGTACAGGTCGTAGCCCAGGGCCCAGTCGGCGAACCATCCGGTCGGCGGCCAGCTCGGTTGATGTTCCTGTTCGTAGTCGTGCGCACTCTCGTCGGAGACCAGCGCGAGCGGCAGCCCGGCGCAGGCCAGGGCGATCTCGTCGCGATCGAACACGGTGCTCCACACGACCTCGGAGACCTGGCGCTCGATCTCCGTCAGCGCGTGGCCGGCGTCGGCGACGAAGCAGCTGACCACGAAGCTGCCGCCAGGGCGCAGCCACTGTGCGGCGCGCTCGAATAGCGCGCGGAGATCGGCGACGCCTCGGAAGTGTGAGGTCACCTCGGAGCACACGACCAGCGCGAAGTGATCGACCGGGACATCGAGGTCGCCGCGCACCACGTCGCCTTCGATCGCGGTGATCGGGAGGCTCTCGACCGCCGCCGTCTCGCGCAGCGTGGTGACGAACGACGCGGTGAGCTCGACGGCATGGGTCGGGTGCCCGGCGCGCGCGAGCGGGACGGTGTTCCGCCCGGTGCCCGCGCCGAGATCGAGCGCGGGCGCGGCGGTCGGCTCGTGACAAGCGGCGAGATCGAGCACCTTTCCATCGGCGTGGTCGCCGAACAGCGGCGGCGCCTTGGTCGCAGCCCAGTGCTCGTATTGCTCCTGCACCGTCGCCGTCTCGAGCCACACCTTGTAGTCCACGCCGTGCGCGGGCGCGGCCTGGGGCTCCCAGCTCAGGTGGAACCGCGCGTGCGGCGAATCGCGAAACCCGTCGGCGAGGCGCGGCGCGACGAGCGCGCGGAGATCGACGAGCTCGGGATCCGTGAAGCCCTTGCCGAGCGCCTCGAACAGCGCCGCGAACCGCGCCATGTACACGTCGAGGAGCGCGGGCACCGCCGGTACCGAGAGGGTGCCGGAGGCGCGGCACTTGCGATCCAGCCGCGACAGCACGGCGGCTTGAACAGCGTCGGGGGTGAGCGGCGGCGCGGTCATGACGACGGCGCCACACGTTACACCTACTCGCGGAACATCTGCGGCAGCGTATCCAGGCGCGGCAGCACGAACGGTGCGGTGAGCGCGGTCGGCTGCGGCGGCGCGTCCACGGCGAGGCCGAAGATCTCGAGGCACATCTCGTTCGTGGTCTGCTCGCCGAGCGTGATGTCGATCGGCTGCGGCGGCAGATTCGAGTCGTGGAGCATGCGCTGCACGAACGGGTTCTCGATCGTGTTGTTCCACTTGCAGCTGATCTCGATCTTGTCGCCGGCCTCGAGGCTCGGCAGCGAATCGATCGGCGCGTCGTAGATGTACGTGCGCTGCCAGTCGAAGTTCCAGCCACCGTTCGCGAGGCACTCGTTCGCCGGATTCGTGCCACGCGCCGTCGGGCGGACGATGCGCGACGAGATGTGCGTGCCGACGAGGTGCATGTGCGGGTTGACCGAGAACACCTTGACGCCCGTCAGGCCACCGAGGCTGTCGATCGTGCGGCTCATGTTCTCCGGGTGATCCGCGACGTTCTTCGGGATCTTGAACGCGACCGGTGCGCCGATCGGCTCGTCGGGCGACCGCTCGAGGTTCGGCGCCGCGAACTCGTTGCCGAACGCCCCGACGAAGTACATCTTGCGCGGCCACACGTTCGAGAACTTGAGGTCCACGGACGTGAAGTCGATGTCGTTGTTCTGCCCGGCCGGATGGTAGTGGATCTGCATCACCAGCTTGGCGTTCGGGACGAGCGGCACGGCGAGCTCCGCCGGCGTGTTCATCGGCTGGTTGCCCGGCGTCCACACGTTGACCACGAAGTCGCCGGGCGCGTTCGCCGAGCAATCCCACGGCTGGCCGATGCCGCGCTGCGCGACGACCGCATCGATCTGCGCCTGGTCCGTGACCTCGGAGATCACCGCGTGGTGCACGACGAGGTCGTTGCCCGGGCGGACTTGCAGGCCCGTGAGCCACGTCAGCTGGGTGTTGCCGGGATCGAGGACGTAGCAGATGAACTGATCCTTCGTGCCGGTCGTGGTGAAGCCCACCGTCGGCGTCATCGTCTTCGAGATGCCCGAGAGCGCGGTGCTCGGCGGCTTGCCGATGTCGGCCTCGGTGCCGAGCGCGTGACCATCCTCGATCCAGAGGTGAAGCGTCTCCTTCTGCTTGGCGGACAGCCGCGGATCGTCCTGCCACGTGAACCGCGGCGTGCAATCGGCCTCCTCGCGCGCGTCGAACGGCGGCATCTCGCCGGCGTCGACCTTCTTGACCAGCATCTCGGAGGTCTCGACCGCGTCCGCGTACTCGGTCAGCGAGAACGGAGCGATGCCGCCGGGCTGGTGGCAGGACATGCAGTGCTGGGACAGGATCGGGCCGACGTCCTGGTACCAGGTGGCGCGCGGGACCGGCTGGTCGCCGTCGTCGCCGCTGCTCGTGTCGGTACCGCAGGCCGCGGCCCAAAGGCCCGTGGAGATCGTCAACAAGGCGAGGCTTCTGCGCATGGGGCCCATACTCAGCAATGCGCGTACCGCCGTAACTCCGCGGTCCGCATGGCGGAAGCGTGGGGAATCACCACGGAGCTGTGGGGTTCCCCACCGCTTCACCGAGTGCGACGTGTAGGTCCGCCGCACCGCCGCCAAGTGCGCCGAGCAGGCCGCCACCCAGGGCGCCGAGCAGGCCGCCACCCAGGGCGCCGAGCATTTGCACCCCGGCACTCCCCTGGTTTGGCCGCCAAGCCGCCAAGAGCGCCAAGGAAGTGGAGGGACCCGTCGCGAGCACTCGCGCGAACGCGAAGGCCCTGCCGTCTCCGCTCTGGAGAAGGCGAACCGGCCGAGAAGGCGAAACGGCCGTCTGGCCTCTCCAGAGGAATGCAAAGCAGGTCGGACGAGCGCTCGACGCGACAACAGCAGAACCATCGTGCTCGAGCACAACGCTCGCGACGGGCCCTCCAGATCCTTGGCGCTCTTGGCGGCTTGGCGGCCAACAACCACGGCAGTGCCGGGGTGCAAATGCTCGGCGCGCTCGGCGGCTGGCCGCTCGGCGGCTAATTGCAGGTGCCGGACTGGCAGACGCAGCCGCCGGCGCCTGTGCACTCGTTGATGATCGAGCCGGTCGTGAAGAACTCGCCGATCTGGCGGCGGGTCGCCGGCTGCTTGCGGGTCAGGTCGTGCATCCCTGTATCGGACGCCGGGATGTTCGTCGCGGGTGGGAGCCCCGCGCCACCGTCCATGATCACGAGCGCACTCCCGGTGGCGATCGGGCTCGTCTTCACGGGCACGCCCCACGGGGTGAACGGCGTCGGGCCGAGGACCGGGATCTTCATCGAGCGCGCCTGCCAGTAGCTGCCCAGGTTCGGCACTTGCTCGTCGCCGATGGCGATCTGCATCAGGAGCTGCTTCGGCGGCGTCTTCGTGGCGGTGCCCGCGAGCACGGTGTCGGCGACGCCCGATCCCTCGGTCTTGTCCCACCGCATCTGCATGAGGCCGATCGCGAGCGTGACGTCGAGCGGATCGGGGTACGCGCCCGCGAGGATCGTGCGATAGCGCGGCCAGTCGAGCGAGCGTTCGAGGAGCATCGAGTAGTTCGCACCGCCGACGCCGAGCACCGCGCGCGTCACGGTCGGCTCGTAGGCCATCACCGCGGTCCCGAAGATCGCACCTTGCGAGAGCCCGTAGTAATAGACCTTCGTCGGATCGACGAGCGGCTTGTTCGCCTGGGCCGCGTCGACGAACAGCTGGGTCGCGAACGTGGTCCGCATCGCGCGCACGAGCGCGACATGGTTGACGATGCCCTGCTCGAGCACCTCCATGACCTCGTCCGCCTTCGAGATCTCGTTGAGCGCGCGCGCGACCGCCGGGAGATCCATCGTCGACATGCCGCGCATGTCGGTGCCGACGAACACCAGACACAGCTCGGCGGCGGTGGTCCGCTGCACGCCGTTCGACGCCTCGTCGGAGTCACCGAGCAGGCCATGGCCGTAGATCACCATGCCGACCGGCGCGGCCGACGTGTACGCGCACGCGGGGACGATCGCCGTGAACGGCACCTTGTAGAAGCCTTGCAGCGCCGGCAGGCCGTCGGCGTCGCGCACGATGTGCGTGCCCGCGTTGTTGCTGCCATTGTTCGAGAGGAACAGCGGCGCGTCGAACGTGCCCGCGATCTTGCGCTTGATCTCGGTGCCGTTGTCGACCGGCATGTCGGAGGTGATCTTGAACGTGATCGGGTGCGTGTCGAGCGCGGCGATGGCGCGATCGCGGGCGGCGATCATGTCACCGTGGATGAACGCGTCGGAGGCGACGGTGAAGTCCCACGCGACGACGAGGTCCTCGGCGGGATAGCCGGCGGCGTCGAGCGCGTCGAGCACGTCGCCGAACCGCGGTCGCATCGCCTCGAGGCGCTCGTGATCGGTGTGCTTGCCATCCCGCAGCGCGGCGAACCCGGGCGGGACGGGGAGGTCCTCGCCGTCGGGGCCATGGACCGCGCGGGTGATGCCGACCGCGTAGCGATGGCCACCGACGAGGCGCGCCGCGGGGCGCAGGAACAGCGCCTGCGAGTCGGGCATGCCGGCCGCCTGCTCGTCGATCTCGGCGAAGTGCGCGACGCGCTCGCCGGTCGTCATGTCGAGGATGATCGTCGGGCTATCGGCGGCGAGGCTGCGGTCGTAGTTGTCGTTCGGCGGCAGGCCATCGGGCGACACGCCACCGGGGAACGACATCACCATCGGCGCAGCGGGCGAGAACCCGTCGGCGACGTTCCAGCCAGCCGGATCGGTGGGGAGGTCGTCGATGTTGATCGGTAGCGTCTTGTCGGGAATCGCGAGGCGACGTCCGGTCGCGGTCGCGCCATCGTCGACCTCGAACGCCGAGCTCGGCCACGGCGTCATGCAGGCGTTCGCGCCCAGCGGATTGCACTCCGCGTCGACCGGCAGCGAGGCCGGCCCTCCGCACGCAGCGATTGCAACGAGGCAACAAACGACGGCCCGCATCGAGGGGAAAGCTACACCGATCCGGTCCCGAGCGGCGAACCAACGTCCATCGCGCTATAACCGTGCGGTGCGGCACGTCGCAGGCGGCGTCTACTATCTCCGCAGCCCCACGGTTGTTGGGCTTGCGCTCAGCGTTCTCGTGATGGCGTGCGGGCATCCCGCGGCCACGGGACCCACCACCACGGGCAAACCGACCGGTGGAACCACCGCTCCGCCCGGCGGCGGCGGCGCGACCGTGAAGCCCACCGGCGGCGGCAGTGGGTCGGGGGCGGTCCCGGTCGCCAACGCGCCCGCGCTCGGCTGTCCGGCTCCGAGCTGCGCGTTCCACGCCGGCGCTGGGACGTACTTCACGTGCACGAGCGGCGGTGGTGGTGCGTGCTTCCACTTCGGTCCCGCGTGCGCGCCGGCCGACGGGTGCATGTACGACCCGGGCGATCGCAGCTACAAGCGGTGCGCGAAGCCGAGCGAGGGTGCATGCCAGCAATGGGGGGCGGCGTGCGCGCCGGCGACGAAGTGCATGTTCTCGCCGCAGGACGGCTACCACCACCACTGCGACGACGTCAGCGGCGGCACGTGCAAGCGCTACGGCGCGTTCTGCGCGCCCTGATCGGCAGGCTGCGGTTCGAGGCGCAGCGTCGAGGTCATCGTCGTGTGATCGGTGCTCCCGCCCATCGCCATGTCCATCGCCAGATCCGCGACCAGCTCGCCCGCGAGCGTGAGCCGCACGAGGTCGATGGTGCCCGTGCCGCGCATCTTGCCGGCGATGTTCGACACCGTGACCTTCGAGCCGGAGACATCGACCTGCTGGTCGGGGCCCGTGAGCTCCGAGGTCAGCGCGATCGTCACCGTGGTCGGTGTCATCGCGGTGACCTTGATCGTCGTCGCGGCAGCGACCTTCATCCCGTTCTGATCGACAGCCTGCTTGAACGTCCACAGCGCGCCCACGCCGACGGGCTGTGCGGGGAGCGGCATGACGCTCCGCTCGAGGTTGCGGGACAGGGTCGAGACCTGGGACTGGATCGCCGGCGGTAGCTGCTTGCCTCCGCTATCGACGTTGATCGCACCGAGCACGCCGGTCGGCGTCAGGGTTCCCGTGATCGACGTACCGACGAGGAGCTGCAGCGGCTGGGTCATCTGCTCGGCGGTGATCACCGCGCGCTCGCGGTCCTGCGCGGTGCTCGACACGACGGCGTAGCGGACCTTGATCGTGCCGTCGGCGAGCACGTCCTCCGCGCTGACCTCGCTGTTCGTGATCACGGTCGGCCACGGTACCTTGCTCGCTCCATCGCCGAGCTCGATGTCGGCGGTGACGCGGAGCTGCGTCCGCGTGCCCTTGGCGGGCTGGTAGTGCAGCAGCGTGCGTGGCTCGAGTCCGGGATCGATGATCGCGAGCCCCGTCAGCGGTGGAGGAGGGGGCGGGGGCTGCTCCTTGCTGCCGCAGCCCGCGGCCCAAAGACATGCGATCGCGATCACCCTCCTCGTCACGGATCTAGCTTGGACACCTGGGTCACCGGGGGCAAGTCTTAGGCGATCCGGGGGCTTACGCCGCTACCCCAGGAGGCCTTGACGAACTTGGATTTGAAAAGCATTATCAATGAGTAGCCGATGCTCGTCTGCTTGTGCCACCCCGCCTCCGACCGCGATATCGACGCGGTGATCGATGATGGCGCGCGCACGGTCCAGGACGTCGGGCGCAAGTGCGGGGCAGGAACCGGCTGCGGTGCGTGCGTGGAGGAGATCCGAGATCGGCTGAACGCGAAGGGCGCGAACAGCTGCAGCCGCGATTGTGCCAGTGACCTCGTCTCGGTACGGTCCCGCACCTAAGCGCGTCACACAGGTTGTGGCGTGCCCGGGAATCCGACTTCCAAGGCAGGCCGCATGAAGGGAAATGAAGAGGTGCTCCAGCTCCTCAACCAGCTCCTCACGAACGAGCTGACGGCGATCAACCAGTATTTCATCCACGCGAAGATGTGTGAGAACTGGGGCTACGACCGGCTCGCCGCGAAGGTGCGTGAGGAGTCGATCGACGAGATGCGGCACGCCGATCAGGTGATCAGCCGCATCCTGTTCCTCGACGGGGTGCCGAACCTGCAGCGCTATCACAAGCTGCACGTCGGCGAGACCGTGAAGGAGCAGTTCGAGGCCGACCTCCAGGTCGAGTACTCGGCGATCGCCTTCCTGAACCAGGGCATCGAGGCCTGCCGCAAGGCCGGCGACAACGCGACCGAGGATCTGATGACGAAGATCCTGGTCGGCGAAGAACAGCACTGCGACTGGCTCGAGACCCAGCTCGAGCTGATCCGGCAGGTCGGCGAGCAGAACTACCTGGCGCAGCAGATCAAGAAGTAGTGCCAGGCTGGCAGCGGGCTCGCGTGGCCGTGGGCGCTAATCCCGCGGGACGCCTCGTGATGAGGTTGGCGCCGCCGTTGCAGCGACGGGAACCATGTTCCTGTTTCGCTCGTTGACCATCGGGCTCCTCGGAGCCTGCGTGATGCTGCTGGTCCGGATCGAGCCGTCTCGCACGACCATCGTCGCCGCCATGCCGGACGAGGCGCCGCCCGTCGTCGTGGGGAACACGGCGACCATCGTGGATGTCGCGCCGGGGCTGTCGGGGGCGGTGGTCCCGTCGCTGGTCCGGCTCGCGCCAGACGAGCGGGTGGTCGCCGTGGGCGATCGCGCGGTGGCGAGCGATCTCGAAGCCGGCGCCGCGATCACGGCGCGCGTGCCCGGCGGGGGTGGCTTCATCGATCTCGAGATCGCGAGCGATGCCGGCGACCGTCGCCGGGTGCTCGTGCTGATGCACTGACGAGCTACCGGACGTCGACGCCGCGTTGCGCGCAGCGAGCGATCACCCGCTTGCGCATCGCTGCCCGCCCCTGGAGATTGTTGAGCGCGGCGTTCACGAGCTCGAGATCCTTCTTCTCGCACGCGACGAAGCCCTTGAGCACGGCCCCCTGCAAGCGCTGGCGCGCACCGCCGCGATTGACCGCGACGTTCGCGAGCCGGTTCGCGAGATCGAAGTCGCCGCTCGCATAGGCGGCGTGGGCGTCCTTCAGGGTCTCGGTCACGGACGCATCGTCGTCGGGGGCCGCGGCCTCGGGCGGGTCGTCGACCTTCGGTGGCTTCCCCTTGGGCGTCGGTTCCTTACCTCCAGGCGTCGTCTTGGGTGGTGTGGGGACGGTCTGCGGCGCGACCGCCGCGTCGGGCGTGACCGCGGCCACCTGCACGGCGGCGTCAGGCGGCGCGGGCTGCGGCGGCGCGACCGCGGTCACCTCGGGCACGGGCGGCTTCGCCGGCGCGCCCGGGTCCGCCGGCTTCCTCATCACGACGAACATGATCGCGATCGTCGCGGCGACGGCGCCGACGCCCCCGATCACCCACCACACCGGCATGGGCTTGCGAGCCGGTGGGGATGCGCTGGTCGGCGCGTTCCCGATCTGTCCGCTCGGGTCGCGCGGCCCCACCGAATCCACCGTGGGCGCCCCGGTGCGCACCGGCGGCGGCGCGACGATGGTCCCAGGCGTGCGCGGCGACACGCCGGCATAGTCTCCCGAGCCCATCGTGTCGCCGAGCGCCTCGTGGCTCGCGATCTTCTTCGATCCGCTCGCGAACCCTTCCCCCGGTGGTTTCGTGATCATCGAGGGGCGGAACGTCGTCAGCGCGGTTCCGGTCAGCGCTTCGACGAAGTTCGACACCGTCGCGTAGCGCTCCTCGGCCGGCTTCGACATCGCGGTGCGCACCGCGGTGGCCACGCTCTCGGGGACCGACTGGGCGATCGGCAGCGGCTGCTCGTACACCACCTTGAACACCACCTCGGGGATCGATGCGCCGGTGAACGCCGGGTGGCCGCACAGCATCTCGTAGACGATCGAGCCGAGCGCGAACACATCCGTGCGCGCGTCGACGCTATCGTGTCGACCGGTCGCCTGCTCGGGCGACATGTACTGCGGCGTCCCGAGCAGCGCACTCTCCTGCGTCTTCACGGTCTCCGAGCCGCGCCACTTCGAGATGCCGAAGTCGAGGACCTTCGCGACCTCGACCATCCGGCCGTCGACCTCGGTCGGGATCAGGAAGATGTTCTGCGGCTTGAGATCGCGGTGGACGACGCCCTCGCGGTGGGCGGCCGCGAGCGCCGAGCCGACCTGCCGGACGATCGACATCACCTGGTCGAGCGGGAGCGGCCCCTGGGCGAGCCGCTGCGCGAGCGTCTGGCCCTCGAGATACTCGAGCACCAGGAACGGCACGCCGTCCGGGGTGACGTCGAAGTCGTGGACCTCCACGATGTTGGGGTGGTTTATCCGCGTGGCGATCTGGGCTTCGCGCTTGAACCGCGCCTGGATATCCGGATCCGTGATCTCGGTGTGCAGGACCTTGATGGCGACCCGCTTGTCCGTGAGGGTGCGATGACGCGCCACGAACACGGCGCCCATGCCGCCACGGCCGATCAGGGCCTCGATCACGTACTTGTCGATGACCGATCCGACGTCGATGGCCGCACGAGCGGGTGAATTCGACATCTGCACGATCGTATAATGAGACACCGATGCTTGCACGAGGTTGGGTCGTTGCCGGGATCCTTGCGCTGGCCCCCGTTGCCCTGGGAGAGGCCCCCAAGGGCCAGGAGCCCAAGCCAACTCCCGTCGATATCAAGGCGATGAAGGACAAGCTGCTTGTGTTTCAGGACAAGGCGGGGGGCACCTACGCGGTGTTCGACGAGTACGGGGTCTCGAACACCCGCGTCTGGTACGGCACCGGCAAGCAGCTGTACGAGCAGATCGTGGTGGGCCGGATGCGGGACGGGGATGCCTGGGGCATCAGCACCTACGCCCCACGGCTACCCGAGACGCGCCCCGCGGAGCTGATGAGGAAGGCGGACGGCTCGTTCCTGAGATGGTGCGATGGCAAGGACGATGCCGTGCTCACCCAGCTCGGTGGCGACAAGGCGAAGGCGGTGATCGACAAGTACAGCTTCCTGTCGCCGGCGCTGGTTCGGCGTTCGCACATGTTCGCCCGCGACGATGCGGGCACCTACTACTACGTCGATCGGCTCGATGCCGCGCACGGCGGCAAGGGCTTCCGCGTGTTCGTCGGCAAGAAAGGCGCGATGAAGCAGATGGCGCTCACGGATGTCGCGAGTGACTCGGCGGGCCAGGTGTTCTCGACCAAGACCGGCGATCTCCGCCTCGTGGCGACGGCCGACGGCGAGACCAAGCCGTCGACGAAGTGGGTCAAGGGCGAGAAGAAGACGGATCTGATCAAGCTCGACCTCGACGTCAACTCGCCGGTCATCTTCAACGACCTCGGCATCTACAAGTTCACGGGGACCCTGTGCGACAACATCTGATCGTCGCCGCGCTGCTGCTCGCTGCGCAGGCGGCGAGTGCGGAGACGAAGAAGGCCAACAAGCACGCGCCGATCGATATCCGCGCGGTGGTCGACCAGCTCGACGTGTTCAAGGACGACGCGGGCGCCGTGCTGGTGGTGCCCAAGGTGGCCGCCCTCCACGACGACGTCGAGAAGTGGGTGTTCTACGGCGACATGAAGGCGCTGTATCAGCAGCGAATCGTCGGGGTGAGCATCGATAGTGACAAGTACGAGTGGATGGTGTGGTCGCCGCGCGTCCAGGGCATGCAGCAGGCGCTCGTGAGCTCCAATCCCAAGGGCGTCCAGATCCAGTGCACCTCGGGCAAGGACGACACGCATACGCTGACGCCGCTACCTCAGGACCAGGCGCGCAAGGTCCTCGCGAAGGCCACGTTCCTCCCACCGCTGTGGGAGCGCCAGGCGCAGTTCCTCGCGCGCGATGACAACGGCGTGTACTTCTACGTCGACCGGCTGCAGGCCGACTTCGGCGGGAAGGGGCACCGCGTATTTGTCGGCAAGAAAGGCGCGCTCAAGGAAGCGGCGATGACGAACGTGGTCAGCGACAGCGCCGGCGAGATCTACTCGACGAAGACCGGCGAGCTGAAGATCGTCGCGGGCACCGACGGCAAGGCGTACTGGAAGAAGGGCGGCAAGAAGACCGAGCTCGTCGTGCTCGAGCTCCAGGCGAACCGCTACTTGATCTACCGGGATCTCGGCATCTACGGAACGCTGGGCGTCGTCTGCGACGAACAGTGAACGGCGCTTGAATCGGCGCTGCTGATCGCGTCTGCTCGCCGCATGAAGCTCAACGGTAGCGTTGTCCTCGTCACGGGTGGTGCCTCGGGTCTCGGAGCCGCGACGGTGCGCCGGCTCGTCGCCGGTGGCGCGAAGGCGGTGATCGTCGATCGCGACGAGGTGAAAGGGGCGGCGCTCGCCTCCGAGCTCGGCGCGGTCTACGCGAAGGCCGACGTCACCGAGCCCGCGCAGATCGAGGCGGCGATCGCCCTTGCTGGCACGCTCGGACCGCTGCGCGTGGCCGTGTCGTGCGCGGGCGTGGGCTGGGCAGCGCGCACGCTCGACAAGACGGGCAAGCCGCACGACCTCGATCTGTTCAAGACGGTGATCGGCATCAACCTGGTCGGTACCTTCAACGTCCTCCGCCTCGCCGCCGCCGCGATGTCGAAGACCGACCCGCTCGAGAACGGTGAGCGCGGTGTGATCGTCAACACCGCGTCGGTCGCGGCGTTCGATGGTCAGATCGGCCAGATCGCATACGCCGCGTCGAAGGCGGGCGTCGCCGGCATGACGCTACCGGCCGCGCGCGACCTCGGGGTGGTCGGCATCCGGGTCGTCACACTGGCCCCCGGCATCTTCGATACGCCGATGCTCGGCTCGCTGTCCGAGGAGGTCCGCGCGGCGCTCGCGAAGGACGTGGTGTTCCCGAAGCGCCTCGGCGATCCGGCCGAGTACGGCGCGATGGTCGCAGCGATCGTGGAGACCGGTTATCTCAACGGCGAGACGATCCGGCTCGATGGTGCGCTGCGCATGCCGCCGAAGTGACTCAGGCGGCCGGCGGATCGCCGAGCTCGATGTAGATCCGCTTGAGGTGCGGCATCTCGGCGCGGAGCCGGCTCTCGATCACGTCGACGAACTTCGTCGCGTCGCCGGCCTTGGTGGCCTGGTCGACGATGACCTTCATCCCGACGAGCACGTCCTCGGGGCCGAGGTGCATGGTCCGCAGGTGCACCACGCCCTTCACGCCGGGAGACTCGCTCGCGATCTGCAACATGCGCTCGCGCTGTGCCGGGGGCACCGACTGGCCGATCAGCAGGCCCTTCGTCTTCCGGGCAAGGAAGAACGCCACGCCGAACAGGGTCACGCCGACCACGATCGACCCGACGCCGTCCCACACGCCGTTGCCGGTGAGCTGGGTCATCAGGAGTCCGCCGAACGCGGCGAGCAGGCCGACGAGGGCGGCGATGTCCTCGAACAGCACGATGATGACGACGGCGTCGCGCGCCTCGTCGATGGTCTGGCGGAGCGAGCGTCCGGCCTTGATCTCGCGGAACTCGTGGGCCGCCGCGTTCAGCGAGTACAGCTCGAGCCCGATCGAGACCCCGAGGACGATGTACGCGATCGTTCGCGAGCCCATCTCGCCGCCGGGGTGCAGGACCTTGTGGATGCCCTCGTACATCGAGAACGTGGCGCCCACCGTGAACAGCGAGACCGCGACGATGAACGCCCAGAAGTAGCGCTCCGCGGCGTAGCCGAACTCGTGGACGGCGTCCTCCTGGCGCGTCGCGCGCCGCATGCCGATCAGCAGGAACAGCTGATTGCCAGAGTCGGCGAGTGAGTGCACCGCCTCCGACAGCATCGAGGCCGAGCCCGAGACTCCGGCGGCGACGAACTTCGCGATCGCGATTCCGAGGTTCGCGACCAGCGCCTTGACGACAACTCCTTGGGATCCTCCGGCCACGCCGGGACCCTACACCGGGCTCAGTGCGCGCGCAGCGTCAGCTGGCAACCTGCGAGCTCGGCGTTGTCGATCCGCCACACGGCGAGCTCGACTCGTTCGAGATCACGAGCGAGGAGTCGAGGTCCGAGCCATCCGAGCTACAGGCGACGAGGGACAGGGCGAGGGCGGAAGCGAGGGCGAACGTGGTCATGGCAGTCATCTGGATCTCCGTGTTGGTGTTCACCACGGAGATGAGGTTCGTGCCGGCGTGTAGCGAAAAACCTTCCGGAATGCTCCTCAGGGCTTGGGGAGCAGGGCGGTCGGGATGGTGTTCGGCATGGTCGGGACGGTGTGCTCGTACAGCCACGAGTACGTGAAGAACGTTCCGAGCACGCGCTTCGAGTAGTTGCGAGCCTGGTCATCGACGATGCCCTCGATGAACTCGTCGGCGTCCCACGTGCCGCGGGCCTTGAGCATGCGCTTCACGGCCGAGGGGCCGGCGTTGTAGCCAGGCGGCACGAGCAAGGTGAAGCCGTTGAAGTTCTTGAACAGAAATCCGAGGAACCGGCCGCCGACGGTCACGTTCTTCTCGGGATCGAACATGCTCTCGCGCGTCGGCGGGATGTTCGTGCCCTTCGCGAAGTCCTTCGCGGTCACGGGGATCATCTGCGTCAGGCCCCAGGCGTTGGCGTACGACTCCGTGAGCGGATCGAACGCGCTCTCCTCGCGCACGATGCCGATCTGCATCGCGAACGGCGTGTTGTTGAGCTTCGCGTGCCGGCGCAGGAGCTCCTCGAACGCGAGCGGATACGCGATCTGCCAGCGCGCCCGGTTCGCGCCGGTCGGCCACGTCTTGCGGTAGTCGAGGATGTGCCAGCGCGTCGGCCAGTGCGAGGTCGCGTAGCGGCCCGCCTTGTCGTACAGGAACGCGATCGCCCACAGCTTCTCGATCGTCGCCGGATCGTCGACGCGCTTCTTGTCGCCAGGTGGCGTCAGCTTCAGCTTCTTCAGCTCGAGCTCCGCCGGTCCGCCGAGGCCGAGCCGCAACAGCTCCATCGCGCGCAAGAAGCCGGGCGTGCCCCACTCCGCGCGCGGGGCGAACGTGAACGCGGGCGCCTTCGGGTTCCAGCCCTTCGGATCCGTCGAGATCTCAGCGATCAGCGCCTCGAACCGCTTCGGTGACATCTCGCGCAGCCGGTTGAGGCCCTGCAGCGCGTAGTACGCGGCGGGGTACTGGCGAATGCCCGCCTCCCACGACGCCATCGCGTCCTCCTTCTTGCCCTTCGCGGCGTACGCCCGTCCCAGCCAGTACTGCGCCTGGCCCTCACCGAAGTAGTTGTCGTCGTGCGGGACCAGCTGGAGCTGCTTCTTCCACCACTTGATCGCGTCGTCGTACTTCTTGTCCTTCCACGCGCGCCAGCCGAGCCGCCACATCGCCTCGGCGACGTTGTCCCCGTCGGGGAACTGCTTCGGCAGCGCCGACAGCACCGCCTCGACCTTCTTGCCGTTGTTGAGGCTCGTCCACTCCTCGCCCTCGCGCAGCAGCGCGTCGTCGGCGTAGCTGTGCCTCGGATCGATCTTCTGTGCCGCCTGGTAGGCGGTGATCGCCGTCTCGTGCTGGCCGATGAAGGCGTAGCTGCGGCCGGCCTGGTACAGGCTCTTGATCTGGAGGTCGGTGTTCGCCGCCGCCTTGCACGCGATCGCGGCCTCGTCGAACATCGGGGCGCCGCCCTTGCGATCGCGCGCCTTGAACCGGCTCTGCGCGCGGTGATATGCGGCGACGCACTTGTCGGCCGGCGTGATCGCCGCGTCCGCGAGCGCGGTCGCGAACTCCGCCTCGCCCTCGGGGTTGCGCATCGCATCGAACAGCTCCTTGCCGCGCGCGATGTGCTCGGCCGCGGTGAGGTTCTCGAGCGCCTTTGGATCGAGGACCCTCAGGCGCTCGGTCGACTTGGTCGCCCACGAGCTCAGCGGATCGTCGATCGTGATCTGCCGGTACAGGCGGACCACCTCGGCGGCCTCCTGCTTCGCCGCCTCGAGGGCCTCGGCCTGACGGAACCGCGCCTCCGAGCGCCGCGGGCCATCGGGCCGCCGCGTCAGGTAGTCCTTGTAGTGCGCGGCGGTCTTCACGGGATCGCCCATCCCGCGGAGCACGTCGCCGACCAGCAGCTCCGCATCGGCGCCGGTGATCGCATCGGGAGACACCAGCTTCGCCGCCGCGAGCGCCTCGGCGCCCTGCTTCGCGAAGTACAGCGCCTTCGCGCGGTGATAGCCGAGGTAGTCGGCGAGGAGCGGCAGCCCCTTCTGTGCCGCCTCGAACTGCTGCGCCGCGCGTGCCCAGTTCCCGATCTCCTCGTTGCACAAGCCGAGCATCACGTCGAGCCGCGCCGCGTCGTCGCCGGTCGCCGTCTTGCGCGCCGCATCGAAGGCGGTGCGCGCGTCCTTCCAGTGCTGCAGCGCGAACGCGTCCGCCCCGATCTTCGCGCTCCCGGTCTGGAAGTACGCGGTCGCCATGCTCTCGGACAGCGGCGCCGCTGCGGGCGGCGGAGCTGTGACGCCGGCGTCGCCCTGGACCAGCAGGGGTGGCACCACCTTCGTATGGATCGTGCTTTGTCGATGAGAGTCGTCGCCCGAACAGGCAACGACCAAGACCACGAGCCAGAGTCCCCGCATGCAGTGACCGTAGCAACGTGGATCCGCCGGGACAAATTCCCAGCCTTGTGGACCCCTTAGCGCAGCGTCAGACGGCTGACCCGGTTCCGGCCGGCGTCCTTGGCCTGATACAGGGCCTTGTCGGCCGAGGCGATCAGCTCCTCGATCTTCGACGCGTTCGTCGTGGGGTAGCTGGCGACGCCTACCGACACGGTCGCGCGCAGCTCGAGGCCGCCGAACGGCGTGATGGTCTGCTCGATCGTCTTGCGCAGCCGGTCAGCGAGCTGGAGCGCGGGCTCGAGCGGGATCGCGCGCAGGATCACCGCGATCTCCTCGCCTCCGAACCGCGCCACGACGTCCTCGTTGCGCACGGCCTTGATCAGGATGCCGGCGATGTTGATCAGCACGGCGTCGCCGGCGAGGTGCCCGTGGGTGTCGTTGATCTTCTTGAAGTGATCGAGATCGAGCATCAACAGCGACACGCTCGCATCGTGGCGGCGCGCGAACTTGAGCTCGCTGTCGAGCCGATCGAGGAAGTAGCGCTTGTTGAACAGGCGCGTCAGCGGATCGCGCAGCGCCGACGACATCAGATTCTCGTGGAACGACTCGTCGATCTCGTCGTGGTACGCGAAGCGCAGCACGGTGGTGCGGCCGACCTGGATCTTGTCGCCGTCGCGGAGCGCGGTGGGCGACGAGATCTTCGCGCCGTTGACGAACGTGCCATTGCGCGAGCCCATGTCCTCGACCCACAGCTGATCGGTCTCGAGGCGAAGCCGCGCGTGGTTGCGCGAGACGCCGTCGTCGACGAGCCGGACCACCGCGCCCTGGGCGCGCCCGATCTCGGCATCGCCGCGCGGCAGCCGGAAGGTCTGGCCCGTCGCGGTGCCCGTCAAGACCGTGAGGCAGGGCCGGTTGCGGAGCGGATGTTCGCCCGAGACGGCGGTCAGCTCCGCGGTGTCGGTGGAGGTCGTGTCCTCATCCCAGCTCTCGGCCACGGCGCATCGTACCGCGAGAGGTCAGGCCTGTGCCGCGAACCAGCCCGCGATCGCAGCGAGGCGGGCGCCGCGCGGTCCGAGGGCCGCGGCGATCGCCCGAGCCTCGGCGCCGAGGACGCGCATCCGCTCGGCGGCCTGGTCGGCGAGATCGCCGAACTCTCCATCGTCGCGGTCGTCGGCGTGCTGGAACGCGACGCCGATCGCGAGGCCATACCGGCCGAGTGCCGCGCACGTGGTGGCGTCCGCTCCCGCCGCGATCGCGCCGAGCTCTGCGGCGGCGGCGAACAGCGCGCCGGTCTTGGCCGCGTGCAGGCGTTCGATCGCCGCGATCGTCGCGAGCTCGCTGCGCGCGGCCGTCAGATCGATCGCCTGACCCGCGAGGAGCTCGCGCGCGCCGGACCGCTTCGCGAGGACGGCCACCGCGGCCGCCGCGCGCGGACCGAGCTCGGCGAGCGTGGCGAACGCCTGCGTCAACAGCCCGTCGCCGGCGAGGATCGCGACCGCCTCGCCGAATGCGATGTGGACCGTCGGTCGACCGCGTCGCTCGTCGTCATCGTCCATCGCGGGCAGATCGTCGTGGACCAGCGTGTACGCGTGGAGCATCTCGATCGCCGATGCCGCCGGTAGCGCCGCTGCGCGCGTTCCGCCGCAGGCCTCGGCCGCCGCGATCAGCACCGCGGGACGCAGGCGCTTTCCGGGTCCGGTCGCCGCGTAGTGCATGGCCTCGACGAGCCGCCCCGGATCATCCGCGGGCGGAGCCAGCCGGCGTGCGAGATCTGCGTCGACCAGGACGCGCACGTCCGCGATGAACGCCGTGAGCTCGGGTGGCGCACTGGACGGCGCCAGCGTCGCGGGGGCGCTCACGCGGGTGGTTCTCGATCGTTGAACGGTGCCACCTCGACCCCGCCGGCCGCACTCACCAGGATCTCCACGCGCTTCTCCGCGGTCGCCAGCAGCTGCTGACCCTTGCGGGCGAGCCCGACGCCCTCTTCGTACACCTGCAGCGACTGCTCGAGCGACAGCTCGCCCGATTCGAGGCGGGTGACCACATCGCGCAGCCGCGCGAGGATCTGATCGAAGCCGGGATCCGGAGCGTCCGCCATCGGAGCGGGCACAGTAGCGAACACGAACTGAAAAGTCACCTCGCCAAGATCGCTTGACCACGCGACCACTTGCAGGAACACTGAAACCCATGGGGGAGCGATCGGACTTCCGGCCCGACGATACGGGTGAGCTCAAGGAGCGATGGCGCACCTATGTCCAGGACCATCGGCTGAACGTCACCGCGCAGCGCGAGGTGATCGTGGAGCAGTTCCTGCGCACCCGCGATCACGTCTCGATCGACGAGCTGCTCTCCAAGGTTCGCAAGCGGCAGCCCAAGGTCGGCTACGCCACCGTCTATCGCACCCTCAAGTTGCTCGTCGACTCGGGCCTCGCGGTCGAGCGGCAGTTCGGCGATGGTCAGGCGCGCTACGAGGTGGTCGGCGATCACCACGATCACCTGATCTGCGTCAAGTGCGGCCTCATCCTCGAGTTCGAGGACGACGAGATCGAGCGCCTCCAGGAGAAGATCGCCACCAAGCTCGGCGGCTTCACCGTCCTCCGGCATCGCCACGAGCTGTATGGCCTGTGCCCGAAAGCGGCCGGCGAAGCGAACGGCAGCTGTCCGCGCGAGCAGGCCACGAAGCGCGGCTCGTGAGGGAGGCGGGCGCTCGGGTCGGATGTCGGCACCCGACCAGGAATCGCAGGTTGCAGTTCCGGCCCGCTGCGTCCGACCGCGCGGCCTACTCGTCGTAGCCGATCTCGAGGACGAGCTGGGGACCGTTGGGAACGGTCGACAGGATGAGCGTCGCGGTGCTGCTGACAGCACCCGAGGCGGTGTCGTTGTGGCACAGCACGAAGCTGTCAGTCCCGAGCAGCTCGGTGAGCTGGGTGCGGCTCGATTTGAGCAGCGCGGGGGTCAGGTCCGGGCGGGCGACCGCACTGCCCGACGTCGTGACTTGCTCGACGACTGCGTCGTACGCGTTGGCGACCTGGGCCGCGGACGCGGGCTGGCACGCTGCGCCCGACGGCCTCTGCGCCTGCTCGGCGAACCCGAAGTAGGCGAGTTGCCGTCCGCCGGCGGCGATGTCGGCGAGGCCACCGAGCGTCTTCATCAGATCCGGTTTGTCCTCGAGCGAGCGTGCCGGCCGGATCGCCGGGCGTGGATCCGCGACGAGCTCGCTCTGGATGAGCGCGACCAGCGTGTCGACGGCGCGCTGCGCGTTCGACTTGCTGGCGTAGGTCTCGCCGTGCCCGATGATCTCGCCGTTGCCCGCCTTCAGGTGGAAGAACCACTGGCCGTCTGAGGCCTGCAGAACCTCGTAGCGAGCCGCGATCTTTCCGTTCTCTCGCACGGAGTCGGTCGCCCGCACCGCGCCGGCGGCGTTGACGTAGCCCTCGGACGCGAGCATCACTTCGCCGTTCTTGCCACGAAGGTGGAAGTACGTCTGGTGGTCGGCGCCGACGAGGGTCTGGAAGCGCGCGCCGCTGCGAGCGGCACGGATCTGCTGAGCCTCCGCGACGAGCGCACGCGCGGTCTCGATGCCGCGCTGCGCGCCGAACTTGCGAGTGTACGTCTCGCTGGTCGCGATGATCTCGTGGTTCTGCGCGTAGAGGTTCGCGTAGAACTGCCCCGACGACGCGACGAGCACCTTGAAGTTGGCCGGATCGACGCCGTTCGTGCGAACCGCTTCGATGCCTCGGGTCGCCGCCTGCTTGCTCGAATAGCCCTGCGAGCGCAGCACGATCTGGCCGTTCCTGCCCACGAGGTGAAAGTAGAAGCGGCCGTCGGCACCCTTGAACGTCTCGAAGCCATTCGAGCTGGCGCCGTCACATTTCTCGTCGCTATCGCAGGCCGGATCGATTCCGGCATCACTGTCGTCCATGGCGCAACCGGTGAACATGAGAAGCATGAGAGTGCTGGCGACGGCGGTAGACTTGGACACGGCGGGCTCCTTGGCGGATGGTTGGTGTGTCCAGACCTTCGTGCAGACTCGATGCCGGGCCTTCCGACCGCGTGATCCCGCGTGCCCGGGGTCCGGGAGGCACCACGTCCCCGGGCCCGGCTAGTTCAGGTGCCGGCAGTCCACGTTGCCGTTTCCAGTGCACGGTCGATCCTGGCGCGTTCGTGGCGCGTTCTGCCGGTGGTCTGGATCGACGCTACGAGTGCGGGCGTGTCGCCGCGTCTAGCAGAGGCCCATCCCGTCGAGTGGATCTCTCCTTTCGTGTTCGGGCGAATCGACGATTCCAAGCCGCGAGGTTCCACGCGAACGAAACCCGTGGGCTGGCGCGGCGGCAGAGATCCCGCGTTCTCACGAACCTCCGCGGGGTGCGCGCGGTCCGTCAGGTTCGGCGAGGCGGCGATCGCGGCTGCTGCTGGAGACTTGCGGGCGCGTGGTGCCGCGCCGGCTCGCCGGCTGGCTGCCTACGGATGTCCGCACCGTTGCCCGGGCAGTTTTCGCTTGGAGGCATGTTCACGGGCGGGCATAGTGCCGCCGCCGTGCGCACCTCTCTCCATGTCGTGGCAGCTGTCCTCGCGTTCGCGGCGTGCCGCACCACGGACGGGGCCACGGGCGACGATGCACCCGCGGATGCCGCGCCCGATGGCGTGGATGGCGTGGGCTGCACGGCGCTGACGCCGCGCACGGTGCCTCTCGAGGCGTTCGTCGGGCCGACCGGGTTGCAGCAGCGGATGACCACGCTGATCGATAGCGCGCGGTCGACGCTCGACCTGCACATGTACCTGTTCACGGTGAAGCCGCTGGCGGACCGGATCGTCGCCGCGAAGCAGCGCGGGGTCGCGGTGCGGGTCATCCTCGATCCGGACGAGGCCGGCAACGCGGCGGTCGAGCCGATCCTGATGACCGGCGGTGTGACGTTCCGCCAGGCGACGGCGCTGTACACGTACTCGCACGCGAAGTACCTGATCGTGGATCGCAGCACGGTCGCGATCATGTCGATGAACTTCAACGTCGACGCGATGAACAACGAGCGCAACCACGGGGTGATCGACAAGGACCCCGAGGACGTGACCGACGTGCAGGCGATCTTCGACATGGACTGGGCAGCCGCGGGCAGCGAGGCGCCCAGGCCGGCCGACCTCACGTGCACCCGGTTGATCGTGTCGCCGAACAACGCGCGGCAGCGGATCATCGAGCACATCAACAGCGCGAAGACCACGCTGGAGCTGGAGCTGATGTACCTGTCGGAGACGGCGGTGCGGAACGCGGTGGGGCAGGCGAAGGCGCGCGGCGTGAACGTGCGGGTGATCCTCGAGGACCCCACGGACGAGTCGGTCGCGTACCTCACGGGCCTCGCGATCCCGGTGAAGTTCCCCCCGAATTCGATCTTCCTGCACTCGAAGCTGATCATCGCGGACGGCGTGGCGTTCGTTGGCTCGGAGAACATGTCGCTGACGTCGCTGTCGAAGAACCGCGAGGTCGGCGTGCTGGTGCTCGAGCCAGCGCAGCAGGCCGTGATCAAGTCGTCGTTCGAGTCGGACTGGACCGCGTCGCACACGCAGTAGTGCCTCGCTGGCACGCGGCGCGGGAGGGCGCATCGGCGTTTCGGGTAGTTGCCCGGGCGCGCGGGTTGGCGCGGCGCTTGAGAGAGCACCGGAGCGATGCGCCGAATCGCGATCGCGATCCTGATCCTGCTCGTGCCCGCTGCCGCGTTCGCGGATCCGGAGGTGCGCGGGGTGGTCGACGAGGACATGTACCGCTGCAAGGACGGGGCGGCGAATGTCGCGATGACGTTCAAGCCGGAGATGGAGGTCCGCGAGCTCGTGACGTGGGGCATGGCGCTGACCTGCAGGACGTTCATGCTCGAGCCGCGTACGGTGCCGATCGGGCGCAAGGTGACGCTGATCGCGCCGGCGCGGATGTCGAAGGCCGAGGCGTACCAGATGTTCCTCGCGGCCCTCGCGACGGCCGGGTTGACCGTGGTCCCGAAGGGCAAGGCGTGGAAGATCGTCGACGCACCGGCCGCGCGCGCGAACGCGCTGCCGATCTTCAGCAAGACCTTGCCCGACGACACCGACCAGATCGTGCGGTTCGTCGTGCGCCCGACGTATTCGAAGCCCGAGACGATCGTGAAGGCGTTCAGCGCGCTGAAGTCCGATGCCGGCGACATCCAGGTGATCGGTTCGATCGTGCTCGTGACGGACTACGGCAGCCACGTGCGCTCGATGATGTCGCTGAAGAAGCTCGTCGATGTCGCCGAGGGCACCGACGCTATCTACACGCTCCCGGTGAAGCACGCGGATGCGGGCAAGCTGGTGACCGAGATCGAGACCATCCTCGGGCTCACCGCGGCGGGGCCCGCGGGCAAGGGCGGGGAGATGGCGCCGGGGAGCAACCTCGCGGTCCCGACGAAGATGCTCGTCGATGCGCGCACGAACACGCTCGTGATCGCCGCGAGCGATGCGGCGTATCAGCGGGTGGCGGCGCTCGTCGAGCGGCTCGATATCGCGCTCGATATCGAGGGCGGCGCATCGATCCACGTGTACCGGCTGTCGCACGCGATCGCGGTGGATCTCGCCGCCGTGCTCACGCAGACGGTCTCCGGCCCGGGTGCGAAGACCGCGCCGGGCGCGGGCCCGACGGGCGCGGCGGCTCCTTCCGGCGCCGATGCGCCGCGCCTCGATGGCGAGGTCCGCGTGATCGCGGAGAAGGCATCGAACTCGTTGATCGTGATGTCGAGCGGCCGCGACTACTTCGCGATCCGCGACATCATCCGCCAGCTCGACGAGCCGCGCCGCCAGGTCTACATCGAGGGCGTGATCGCCGAGATCCAGATCTCCGATGATCTCGAGACCGGCGTCAGCGGTCACGGCTTCTTGCCGGGCAGCGGTGACAGCGTGCTGCTCGGAGGCGTGCAGACCGGGAACGGCGTCAGCTCCCTCGACGTCAAGACGCTCGCGGCGGCGACGGGCCTGGTCACCGGCGTGATGTCGAGCGGCACCACGACCTTGATGGGCACCACGATCTCGTCCTACGGGCTGCTGTTCACGGCGCTCGCCACGAAGACCAACTCGAACGTGCTCGCGCAACCGAACATGATCGCGGCCGACAACGAGGAGACCCACTACACCATCGGTACGAACATTCCGTACAAGCGGGGGCTCACGTTCAGCGTCAACGGCGCCCCGACGCAAGACAACATCGACCGGATCGACCTCGAGCTCAAGCTCGACATCAAGCCGCACATCTCCATCGACGACACCGTGTTCCTCGAGATCAGCCACGAGGCAAAGGAGCTCGCCGATCCCGGGGGCTCACTCGGCCCGACCTGGAACACCCGGAAGCTCGAGACCAAGGTCTCCGTCCGCGATCAGCAGACCATCGTGATCGGCGGCATGATCTCCGAGAAGGACTACGTGGTGAACACGCAGATCCCGATCCTCGGCGACATCCCGGTGCTCGGGCGGCTGTTCAAGCACTCGGTGAAGCAGAAGCGGAAGTCGAACCTCGTCATCCTGCTGACGCCGTACATCCTGCGCGACGGCATCGACGTCGAGACCATCCGCGCGCGCCACATGCAGCAGCACACCGAGCTGGTGCGCTCGTTCCGCGCGCTGGATGGTCGCGCGTACGAGCCGAAGATCGACTACCGCCACAAGCGCGGACTCGTCGAGGAGATCAACCGCGCGCTGATCGCGGTCGACGACGATGCCGCGGTCCTCGGCTCGCTGCGGCAGCCGCCGAGGGTGACCGCCGGCCCGATCGAGGTCCGCGCGGCGGAGTGATCGGAACCCGGAGCTTCGCGACCAGCGCGGTCACGGTCGCCGGCGAGCCCGCTCGATCGCTTCCGCGCGCTCGATGTCGCTGACGAAGCCCTGGGGCCACGGCCGGCGGCAGACGTTGAAGGCGACGGTGGGGCGGGTCGCCGTGATCCGCGTCGCTCGTGGGATCACGTCCTCGGGGCCCTGCGCGCGCACCGTCGTCAGCTTGACCTTGTTCTCGAACCGGAAGCCGCCGGGGATCGGCGCGAGCCTTCCCACGAGGAATGCGTCCTCGCTGACGACGTCGAGGTCGGTGGGGGTGCACGACAGCACACCATCGATCGTGCCTCGCTTCCCCGCGACCGAGCCCGTGATCGCGCACGGGACATTCCACTTGTCGTAGCGGAGGTAGCCGGAGACGGCCCGTGCCCGGCCGAGGATGTCGCAGGCGTACGGTTGAAACCACGCACCATCGAGGCCGATCTGGCACATGTAGCGACCGGGCAGGGGCGAGGCGTTGCCGATCGGAGCCGCTGGATCGCAGGGAGCTTCGCTCGCCGATGATCGATCGATCGGGCCGAGCGTCGGTCCGATGCTGTCGGCGCGGGCGGCGGCGGTCACGAGGGGAGCGAGGGCAACGATCGCAAGCCCCACGAACGTGGGGCGCGCAGCAGTCCCGAAGGGACTGCGGAGGTCGATCAAACGAGCGAGCTGCATGCATCTGGTGTCATGCAGGCACCCGGAGGTGTCGCGAGCAGGGCTACTTGTGCTTGATCCGCTCGATCTCGGCGTTCTCCGACAGCGGCAGGAAGTGCACGAGGCAGCGCCCGGGCTCGCTCGGCATCAGGGCGGCCGCCCACAGGAACGAGTTCTTCCAGTAGCCGCGCGTCGGCTTCGACTCGACCGGCGGGCCGAACCCCGTGCGCATCCACTGCTCGAGGTCGTCCTCGACGCAGCCGCGGACCTTGAGCTGGATCTCGATCAGCTGTGCCTCGGGATCCGTGCCGAGGAAGTAGAGATCGACGTCCGCGACGCGCTTGCCGATCTTGAACGGCACCTGCGCGAAGCACCACGTGCCCTTGCGACCGTCGTTGAGATCGGTCGGCTGGCAGATGCCCTCCTTTGCCTGCTTGAGGGTGGTGTGACCGAACCGCCACTTGCCGACGCCGTTGAACTCCGCCTTCTTGTCGTTGCAGCCGACCACGACGGCGGCCCACACCATCACGCCGATCGTCACCAGCGAGGCGGCGATCGTGATCACCTGCTTCTTGGTCATGCGCGCACCGGTTCGCGAACCGCGAGCTCGAACGCCGCCGCGGTCTCGGCCTTCACGTCGTCGATCGTGCCATGCCTGGCGAGCGTCGGCACGAGCTGCGTGAGCCGCGCGGTCCGGTCTCCTGCTGCGACGCGGTAGGTCACGCCGCGAGACACTGCAACAGCAGCGTCGTGACGTTGTCTGTACCGCCGTTGCGGTTCGCCGCATCGACGAGCTCGGCGACCGCGCGCTCGAGGCTCTTCGCGTTGGACGCGATCTGCCCGATCTGATCGTCCACGACCATGCCCGACAAGCCATCGGAGCACAGGATGTAGACGTCGCCGCTCTTGATCTGGTGGCTGCGGATATCGACCTGGACGGTCTCGCGCATGCCAAGCGCGCGCGTGATCACGTTCTTGTGGGGGAAGTTCCGCTCTTCCTCCTCGGTCATATCCGGCTTCGCTTCCTTGTAGTCCTCGAGGAGCGAGTGGTCGCGCGTGAGCTGCGCGATGCCGCCCTCGCGGACCCGGTAGACCCGCGAATCGCCGACGTGGCCGACGTAGATCTTGTCGCCGGACACCAGCGTCGAGACGATGGTGGTGCCCATGCCCTTGTAGCGAAGGTCGCGGTTCGAGGTCTCGAAGATGCGGAGGTTCGCGAGCTTGATCGAGCAGACCAGCCGGTTCTCGATGTAGGACAGCGAACGGTCCATCTTGTAGGGCCAGGTCGCGTCCTCGTCCTCGCGGGTGCGCTGATAGAACTCGCCGATCGTCTCGGCGGCCATCTTGGATGCGACCTCGCCCGAGGCGTGCCCACCCATGCCGTCTGCGACGAGGAACAGCTGCTCGTCCTCGATCAACGAGAAGTAATCCTCGTTGTGGGTCCGCTTCATGCCCACGTCTGTCTTTGCGGCGTAGCGGATCTTCATGAGCTCTGGACGGTCCGCGGAACCCACATTCCGCGTCGCAGTGAAATCATAGGCAGTGTGGTTGCGGCGCGTCAACCGCGCGGCCATCTGTTTGCGCTATGTTGTCGCGCGCATGCGCGCCGAGATCTTGACGATCGGGGACGAGCTGTGCCGTGGCGAGATCGTGGATTCGAACTCGTCGTACCTCGCTGCGAGGCTGTGGGACCTCGATATCACCACCCGGTGGATGACCAGCTGCAACGACGACGCGGCCGATCTTGCCATTGCGCTGCGGCTGGCGGTGTCCCGGGCCGATCTGGTCATCTGCTCGGGGGGCCTGGGCCCTACCGAGGACGACCTGACGGTGGACGTGGTGGCCGAGCTGGCAGGGGGGCCGCCGGTGGTCGACGAGCCCTCGCGAGCGCGGATGGAGGCCTGGTTCGGGCGGGCGGGCACCCGGATCTCCGAGATCCAGCTCCGCCAGGTCCGGGTTCCGACCGGAGCTCGGGTCCTCGGCAACCCGGCCGGGCTCGCCCCCTGCTTCGAGATCGGGGTCTCGGGGGTGCCCGTGATCGCCCTGCCGGGGTTCCCGCGGGAGATCACCGCGATCTTCGACGGCGGCCTGCGCACACGGCTGGCGGAGCTCCGCGAGGCAGCCGGTGACGTCGAGCGGGTCGCGCGCCAGATCTATCGCGCCTTCGGCCGCGGTGAATCCCAGATCTCCGCGGCGTGTCGCGGCCTGGTCGATGGTGTGTCGGGTGCGTCGATCCACTACCAGGTGAAGTTCCCCGAGACGCTGGTCAAGCTGGTGGTCCGCGATCGCGACCAGGCGGTCGCGGACGCGCGGCTCGCAGACCTCGACGCTGGGATCCGCGAGCGGCTGGGTGCCGTGATCTACGGTGCGGGCGACGAGTCGCTCGTCGAGCGGGTGAGCCGTCGGCTGATGGCGAGCGGCACGCGGGTCGCCACCGCCGAGTCCTGCACCGGCGGGATGATCGGCGAGCTGCTGACGCGGGTGCCGGGGATGTCCCGCGCGTTCGTGGGCGGGGCGATCACGTACTCGAACGCCGAGAAGGTCCGGCAGCTCGGCGTCCGGCAGGCGACCCTCGACGCGCATGGCGCGGTCAGCGAACAGACCGTGCGCGAGATGGCGGCCGGGGCGCGCGAGCGGTTCGGGGTTGATCTCGCGGTCGCGGTCACCGGGATCGCCGGTCCCGACGGTGGAACACCGGACAAGCCGGTCGGTATGGTGTGGCTCGCGCGGAGCGGGCCGAAAGGCGACATGACCACGAAGCTCCTCAACTGGCCCGGTGCGCGCGATCAGATCCGCCTTCTCTCCTCGTGGTGGGCGCTCAAGCTCGTCGACGAGGTGCTGCCGTGAGCGAGCCGGCACGACCCGATCCGGAGGCAGCCAAGGCGCCAGAGCGCGACGACGGCCGGCGGTTGTTCGTCGGCCTCCGGGTGTCGCTCGCGACGGCGAACGCGCTGTCGCGAGCCGTCGAGACGCTCGGGCGACGGGCACGCGATGGAGGCCTCGACCTCCGGTGGGTCCCGCCCGCGAACTACCACGTCACCCTCAAGTTCCTTGGCTGGACCCGCGAAGCGGCGCTCGCGGCCGTCGGCGATGCGCTCGAGCGCGCCGTCCTCGGGGCGCAGCGGTTCACGTTCAAGACCACCCGGCTCGGTGCGTTCCCGTCCGTCGACAAGGCGAGCGTCGTGTGGGCCGGGGTCGAGGAGGCCTCCGGCGCGCTGACCCAGCTCGCCCAGGCGATCGAGACCGCGATGGTGGGCATCGGCTACGCGGCCGAAACCCGGCCCTACCACCCCCATGTCACGCTCGCTCGATCGCGCGAAATTCGCGCGGTCAAAGACCTCGTGTTACCAGTAGCTGAACAGATGTTCGGTGATACCCGGGTCGAAGCGGTGACGTTGTTCGAAAGTGAAATAAAACCGA